>JAKQII010000001.1 GCA_029557535.1 Acidobacteriota bacterium | reverse complement strand
GAAAGTAAAAAGTGAAAAGTAAAAAAGTAAAAAGTGAGAAGTGCAAGGTAAAAAGTGAGAAGTGCAAAGTAAAAAGTGAAAAAGTGAAAAAGTGAAAAAGTGAAGTAAAAAGTAGAAATTGATAGGTAATAGAGCCGAGCGAGAACCGACGTCTTCTAATGTTCGGCTTTCTTACTTTTGCCTTTGGCCTTTTTCATCAAGGCCGTCGAGGGGAAAAGTAAAAGGTGAAAAAGTAAAAAGTAAAACGTGACAGGGAAAAAGCCGAATGGGAGCCGACGTATTTCATCTTCGGCTTTTTTACTTTTGCCTTTGGCCTTTTTCATCAAGGTCAACGAGGGGGGAAAACTAAAAAGTGAAAAAGTAAAACGTAGAAATTGATAGGTAATAGAGCCGAGCGGGAACCGACGTGTTCTAATGTTCGGCTTTTTTACTTTTGCCTTTTGACTTTTTACATTGAAACGGGCCTACAATTTACCCGTGAAATTCCGTCTTATCTCTGAAAATCAACCGAAGGGCGACCAGCCGGCGGCGATCGACCAAATCGTCGGCGCGCTCAACGACGGCGTGCGGAATCAGGTTTTGCTCGGCATCACGGGCAGCGGGAAAACCTTCACGATCGCGAACGTGATCGACCGCGTCCAGCGTCCGACGCTTGTCCTCGCGCACAACAAAACGCTCGCCGCTCAGCTTTATCAGGAATTCAAAACGTTTTTCCCCGAAAATGCGGTCGAGTATTTCGTTTCGTATTACGACTATTATCAGCCCGAAGCGTACGTTCCCGCGTCGGACCTTTATATCGAAAAGGAAGCGACCATCAACGACGAGATCGATCGGCTCCGGCTCAGCGCCACGCGCGCGCTTTTCGAACGACGCGACGTGATCGTCGTCGCCTCGGTTTCGTGCATTTACGGACTCGGCGATCCGGACGCCTATTACGGCCTGCTGCTTTTCGTCGAGCCCGGAATGGAAATGAAACGCGAGGAGTTGCTTCGCAAACTCGTCGAACTTCAGTACGAACGCGCCGAGATCAACTTCGAACGCGGGAATTTTCGCGTCCGCGGTGATGTCGTCGAGATCTATCCGAGCTATCAGGACCTTGCGTACCGGATCGAATTCTGGGGCGACGAGATCGACGGCGTGTACACGATCGATCCGCTTCTCGGCGAGGTGAAACAGAAGCACGAAACGCGGATCCCGATCTATCCCAAAACCCACTACGTGATGTCGCAGGGAACGATCAAGCGGGCGATAAAGACCATCCGCGAAGAGCTCGACTGGTGGGAAGAAGAACTGATCAAACAAGGCAAACTCGTTGAATCGCAACGACTTCATCAACGGACGATGTACGATCTCGAAATGATCAAGGAGATGGGATTCTGCCACGGCATCGAGAATTATTCCCGCCATTTGACCGGTAAGAAACCGGGCGAGCCCCCGCCGACGCTGCTCCACTATCTTCATGAAGACACGGTCATCGTCATCGACGAATCGCACCAGACGATCCCGCAGCTCGGCGCGATGTACAAAGGCGATCAGTCGCGCAAGGGCACGCTCGTCGAATACGGCTTCCGGCTGCCGTCGGCAAAGGACAACCGTCCGCTTTGCTTCGAGGAATTCGAGGCGATACGCGGACAGACGATCTACGTTTCGGCCACTCCCGGCGAATTCGAACTGCGTCAGACCGAAGGCGAAGTGATCGAACAGATCATCCGGCCGACCGGACTGCTCGATCCCGAGGTCGAAGTCCGGCCCGTTCGAGGCCAGATCGACGATCTTCTCAACGAAGTTCGGGTACGTTCCGAACGGAACGAACGCGTTCTCGTTACGACATTGACGAAAAAAATGGCCGAGTCGCTTTCTGAGTACTTCGCCGAGGTCGGGGTCCGCGTCACGTATCTTCATTCGGACATTGACACGCTCGAACGGATCCGTATTCTGCGCGATCTGCGCCGCGGCGAATTCGACGTGCTGGTCGGCATCAATCTGCTCCGCGAAGGCCTTGATCTGCCGGAGGTTTCGCTCGTTGCGATCCTCGACGCCGACAAGGAAGGGTTTTTGCGGTCCGAACGGTCGCTGATCCAGACGATCGGCCGCGCCGCCCGAAACGCCGGCGGAAAGGCGATCCTTTATGCGGACGTGATCACCGAATCGATGCGCCGCGCGATCGAGGAAACCGAACGGCGTCGTCAATTGCAGGAAGAGTACAATACCGAAAACGGCATCACACCGCAAACGATCGTCAAATCGATCGAATCGACGCTCGTAACGGCGTACGAGGCCGATTACTTCAAGGTCCCGCTTGAACTCGACGCCTACGAAGAATACTCGCCGAAGCAGATCAAGGAGACGATCGCCGGACTCGAGAGGGAGATGCGCGAAGCGGCAAAAGAGATGAAATTCGAACGCGCCGCCGAGCTTCGGGACAAACTCAGGTACCTGCGCGACCGGCAGATGCAGCTTTCTTGAATTTTCGTCTCGAATCCCCCTCGTCCGGCGCGAGATTCGTTCGAGAATTTCGTTGACACTAAAAGTAGTGTACTGATAGAGTTGAACAGGGTTTAACACTTGTGGAGCTCTGATTTCCTCAATCGGACATCACACCAGGAATGTCGACGATCAAATGCCCGTATTGTGAACTCGTGAGCCAGTCTTCCGCCCGGCACACCGTTTCGCGCCAAGCGGATGGCAGGCTTCCATAAACACCTTGAAGGCGCAACGGACCAATTTCTCTCGATCCTTCCACATTAAGCCGATCAATGGAAACCTCGTTGCTCAATGGACGATATCGGATTCTCCGGCAGATCGGTGCCGGCGGGTTCGGATTTACATTTCTTGGTGAAGACCTCGGTTTTCCGCATCATCCGAAATGCGTCGTCAAGTATCTCCGGCCGCAGGCACGCGACGCCGCTTCGCTTCAACTTGCCGGAGGGCTCTTTCAGCAGGAAGCCGCGATGCTGTATCGACTCGGCCGGCATCCGAACATCCCGGCACTGATCGCACACTTCATCGACCGCGGCGAGTTTTTTCTCGTTCAGGAGTTCATCGAGGGTCATCCGCTGGACCGTGAGTTTCTCGGCGGAAAGCGGTACAACCAACTGGAAGCGATCCAGTTACTCGGACAAATTCTTGAAACGCTCAGTTTCGTTCACTCGGAAAAGGTTATACATCGCGACGTCAAGCCGGCAAATATCATCCGGCGAGCCTCCGACGCGAGCGTCGCGCTGATCGATTTCGGCGCGGTAAAGCAAGTGAACTCAACGAATGCGGACCAATCGGTGGCGATCGGGTCGCGCGGTTACATGCCGGTCGAACAATTGGCGGGAATGCCCAATTTCAGTAGCGACCTGTTCGCGCTCGGCCTTGTTGTGATCGAAGGACTGACCGGTCTTAAGCCGCTCGAGATTCCGAAAGATCCGAATTCTCAGGAATTCCTTTGGTCCGGCCGCGTCGCACTCGCGCCGAACGTCGAGCGGTTCATAACGAAGCTCGTCCGTCGCGAAGCGCGCGACCGCTTCGTTTCCGCGCGGGAGGCGCTTGCGGCGCTCGATCCGATTGCCGCCGGAGTCGGATTTTTCAACGGCCGACGCGCGGTCAGCATCCCGGTCGGACCGGTCGTCGATCTTCCGCTGATGCCCGAGCGGCGACCCGAAATTCCGCAGACCGTGATCGTTTCGCCGCAACACCGTATTGTTCGTCCCCGGTCATTGGAGCCTTCGTCAGTTGCGTCGGCCGGAAACAACGACCGCGGCTCCGTGGCCAAGATCGCCCTTGGTTTCGGAGGTGTGGCCGCTTTCTTCGCGGTCCTCCAACTCATCAACTTCGGCGCGCGGCAGGATCACGCTCCTCAACCGAGACGCGCCGCAACCGAATCGGCGCCAACTCCGGCTCGGGCGCAGTCGCCGACGGTGGATGTCTATCGGGAGGCACTCGATCAGGCAAACGAGGCCTCGCGAAAAGAGACGAACGCGACGACCAAATTCGAGTGGGACGAGATCGCCAACAAGTATCGCCGCGCTTACCTGCTGATGAGTTCTGTGGAAGAGGACCACCCGGAATATGCGGAGGCCCGGAAACTGGTCGATTTCTATCGGAAGGAGTCCGAGCGCGCGCGATCCAGATCAAACGAATTTGCAACTGACTGACCGGATGCAACTTGTTCCGAATTGACTTAGAATAGTCTGCATGCAGGTCAAGACCGCACCGGACGAGATTCAGGCCTATCTCATCGACGCGAGCAACATGCCGGGAGGGCATGCCGAGAAGCTTTTCGTTCCCGAAACCGCAGACGAGGTCGCCGAAATACTGCGTGCGGCGAACCAGAATTCGACTCCGGTGACGATCTCCGGCGCGCGGACCGGAACGGTTGGCGGCGCGATCCCGTTCGGTGGATATGTCATTTCCTTAGAACGACTTAACAAGATCAAATCGATCGACAGGGGAAGTCGCGCCGCGGTTGTCGAGGCCGGCGTCATACTGCAGGATCTTCAGCGGTTGGTCGAATCCGAGGGATTGTTCTATCCGCCGGATCCGACCGAATGGAGCTGCCAGATCGGCGGGACGATCGCGACCAATGCGTCCGGCGCCCGCAGTTTCAAATACGGCGCCACGCGCGGCTTCGTAAAGCGTCTCGGGGTCGTGCTTGCGGACGGCGACACGGCAACGATCCGCCGCGGCGAGATCATTTCCGAAAACGGCTTCCTGGAGGTGAAAACGGATACGGGCCGCGTGATCCGCGCGAAACTCCCGACCTATCCGCAGCCCGATGTCCGCAAGAACACCAGCGGCTATATTTCGGGAGAATCGGTCGATGCGATCGATCTGTTCATCGGCTCGGAGGGCACGCTCGGAGTGATCGTCGAGGCGGAACTTGAACTGTTTACCAAACCGGAATCGTTTTTCAGCGGGATCGTATTTTTTGCGGACGAACACGATCTGCTCGACTTCGTCGCCGCGGTCCGCGACGCCTCGTTCGCGAACCGCCAATTCCCGAATCCGCAATCCCGGATCCGAAATCCCGTCGGCGCTTCGCTGATCGAATATTTCGACGATCGGGCGTTGAAATTCATTTCGGAGAAATTTCCCGATGTGCCGGCGGACGCTGCGGGGGCGATCTTTTTTGAGCAGGAAACAACGTCCGAGAACGAGGACGAACTGCTTTCGGCATGGAACGAGTTTCTTGAACGACATAATGCGGATGTCGAGCATTCTTGGTTTACGACGACCGATGCGGACCGCGAAAAGCTTCGTGAATTCAGGCACGCTCTGCCCGTGACCGTCAACGAGCGCATCGTGCGCAACAAACAAAAAAAGGTCGGGACCGACATGGCCGTGCCCGATCGGAATTTCGCTTCGTTTCTCAGGTTTTACAAGGAGAAGCTCACGGCCAGCGGACTCGAGTACGTGATCTTCGGACACATCGGCGACAATCATCTGCATGCGAACATGATCCCGAAGAACGACGAAGAGGCGACGATTGCGAGACATCTTTACGGCCGTTTCATCGCCCAGTCGATCATGCTCGGCGGGACGATCTCGGCCGAACACGGCATCGGCAAGCACAAGTCGAAGTATCTGTATGTGCAGTACGGGGAACGTTATGTGAATGAGATGGCGGAATTGAAGCGGGCCTTCGATCCGAAGGGAATTCTCGGTCGGGGAAACCTTTTCGATTTTGGATTTTAGATTTTGGATTTCGGATTCCATAAATCCAAGTTTCAACATTCCGGAAATCCAAATCCTGAAATTTTGGAATCATGGAATTTTGGAATCTTGGAGTCTGAAGACAGCTATGATCAAAGCAATACTTTTCGACTTTAACGGAGTGATCATCGACGACGAACGCGTCCAGATGAAGGCGTATCAGGAAGTGCTCAATGAAGACGGGATCGATCTCACGGAAGAGGACTATTTCTCGTGCATGGGGATGGACGACGAAGCGTTCATTCGGACGAATTTCGAGCGTCACGGAAAGAAACTGACGGACGAGCGGTTGACCGCAATCAGCGCCGCCAAGACGGTCCGTTGGCGGGAACTGATCGCCAAGGATCCGCCGTTGGTCCCGGGGGCGGACAACTTCATCCGGCTTGCGTACCACGATTTTGCGCTCGGCGTCGTGTCGATGGCGAAGCGCGAGGAGATCGAGTTTTTCCTCGACTGGGTCGGACTTTCTAAGTACTTTGCGGTGATCGTGTCGGCGGAAGAGGTCGAGAACCACAAGCCGGATCCCGAGTGCTTTCTGAAAGGTTTTGGTGAGATCGATTCGTATCGAATCCATCGGGGCCACCTGCCGATGGTTCATGGCGAGACGCTCGTCGTCGAAGACGCCACGCAGGGAATTCAGGCCGGCATCCGCGCCGGCATGAAAACCCTCGGCATCACGACATCGAAGTCGGCCGAAGAGTTGCGCGTCGCCGGAGCAGATGCCGTTTCCGCAGATCTCCGCGACTGGATGCCGGAGTCGGTCCGGCGCGTATTTTGAAGACAGTGAGCGGTGAGCAGTAAGCAGTGAGCCGTGAGCGGTGAGCAGTAAGCAGTGAGCAGTGAGCGGTGAGCGGTGAGCGGTGAGCAGTGAGCGATGAGCAGTGAGCGGTGAGCGGTGAGCGGTGAGCAGTGAGCGGTGAGCGGTGAGCAGTAAGCAGTGAGCAGTAAGCAGTGAGCCGTGAGCGGTGAGTAGTGAGCGGTGAGCAGTAAGCGGTGAGCAGTGAGCGGTGAGCAGTGAGCGGTGAGCGGTGAGCAGTGAGCGGTTGAAGTAAAAGGTGGCTGTATCAGTTGTCAGCTTTCCGCTATCAGTTAATCCGGAAGTTTTGAAGACAGAATTCACACATCCCCAATCCCAAATGCCATGGACCATCTAATTTCACTCGAAGACGCCAGGAAAGACCTGTTTTCGCTGGCGGCGCGGCTCGCGGAAAATATCAAGAGCGCCGACGGCCACGCCGGCGCCCTCAGTCGGATCGTTCCTATCTACGTCGAACGGGGGGAAGTCGACATCGCCGCCGAGCTCTCGGACACGATCGCCGATCCGTACGCACGCGACCGGCTTCTCACTCTGGTTGCCGAAAAATGTGCGGCCAATGACGACCTCGACTACGCATTTCAGCTCGCGGAGGCGATCGAAGACGACGGCGTCGCCGCCGAGGCCAGGGAACGCATCGCGATCCGCCTTGCCGCCGGAGGCAATATTGACCGGGCGATCGAAACCGCCGAAACGCTCGATCATCCGGACAACGTCTATGGCGAACTTGCGGCGAAATTCGATGCCGACGGAAACGCCGAACGCCGAGACGAGATGATCGATACGATCGAGTTCGCGATGGCGAAGATCGGCGCGCTGAATGCGCTGGCGGCGATCGCGATCAACGAAGGCGATCATAAAAAGGCGGTGACCTTTCTCGATCGTTCGGTGGCCGTTGCGGATGAAGTCGATTACGAGACCGACGAGACACGCGCGCTGACCGAGATCGGAAGTCTTTTCGTGGCCGCGAAGCGCAAGGACCGCGCGATCGAGACGCTCGACAAGGCTCGTCAGATAGCCGAAAAGATCGACAGCGTCCATCGCGAATATCTGCTTTCCGGTGTTTCGTCAGGCTTTTTCAGCGCAGGTTCGGTTGATCTTGCAGATCGCGTGCTCGATCTTATCACCGACAAAACGCATCTTGCATCGACTCTGCTCGGATTTTCCCGCAGTTATTGGGAGTCGAATGAAAAATCGGACGCGGTCGACGCGCTCGATGAGGCATACCAGATCCTACGTTCGCAGGCCGAGAACGAAACCCGCGACAGCCGTTCGAAATTCCAGCTTTGGCGATCGATCGCCGCGCAGTTTGCCGGATTTGAGAAGTACGAACGGGCGATCGAAACGGCCCAGGAACATCCTGATCCTGACGAACAGGCAGACGCGCTTTCTGAAATTGCGCAGATCGCCACTCTGCACGGGCAAGATGATTTTGCGGATCAGGCTTACCGCGCGATCGACGAGGATTCGAAGCGCGTCACGACGCTGATCCGAATGGCCGACGCGCACGTTCATCGCGAAGAGATCGATGCGGCGAAGGAAAGTTTGAACGCGGCATTTGAACTTGCGGATTCGGTTCCGCAGCTCGGACTGCGTTCGTCGGCGTACAATGAACTCGCGGTACGTTTCGCAAAACTGGGCGATCCCGACCGCGCACGCGAGATCTCGCACCTGAACTTTGACACGATCGTCACGATCCGCGACGAAAGCGTCCGTTCGATCTCGTTTGCAAACCTCGCTCTGATCTACGAGTCGATGGGACTTGAACTGACCGACGTCGAAAGGGACAAGATGACGACGCTGATCCAGAAGGCGGAATGGTGATGCCATTTGCGATTTTCGATTTTCGATTGGTCGGCGAAATTCAAAAATCAAGAATGAATCAATATTCAGATTGTTCGTCGTCTTTTGACTCTTGAGTATCAAAAACCGCCGCCAAGCCCCGCAAGGGGCGCAGAAGCGATAACCCCTGGCGGAGCGAAGCGTAGCCCTGGGATCCGATCCAGAGATGATTGCAAGCCCCGCAAGGGGCGCAGCCGATCGTTGATAACGCAAAATCGGCTACGCAAACGAATTGCGAACCGCTGCGACCTTGAGGGGTTTTTGAATCCGTATCGGATTCGATTCGATCAATCGCAAATTGCAACTCGAAAATCGCAAATCGAGACCTACCAGACATCATTTGTGACGAGATCCTCGAATCCGTCCCGCTTGCGGATCAACTCGTACTTTCCTGATCCTTTGGTCATCACGACACACGGCAAAAATCGCCCGTTGTACTGGAACATCTGCGCGATCGAGTACGCGCCGCAGTTGAGAAGCGCCAGCACGTCGCCGGGTTTTGTTCCGTCCGGCAACAGGCGATGGTCGGGAAGCCGCCCCTGGCCTTCGATGTCGAAATACACGTCGCCGCCGTCGCAGAGAGGTCCCGCGAGTTTGTATTTCGTCGCGTGAGCATCATCGGCGCGCGAGGCGTGGACGATCTGGTAATACCATTTATAGGTCTCCATCGAAAGCAGGATATTGAAACCCGCGTCGGTTAAGACCCAGTCGTCAAAATCCGTTCCCGAGTCGGCAATCGGACGGACCTTCTCGTTTCGTATCGTCGTCAAACAGATTCCGGCGTCGGCGATCACGCTCCTGCCGGGCTCGATAAGCAGCGTCAATCCGTCGAGCAAGTTAGTCGCCTCCGCGTCGTTGGCCGCCTCCTTGATCGCTCTCCATGCCGGGCCGATCGCGTCCGCCGGTTCGAAATCGGCCTCGAACATTTCCCGCTCGGCGTCCGCAAAGTCATTCGCGTGCCCGCCGTCGCGGAGATAATTCACTGGAAACCCGCCGCCCAGGTTCAGGTGCTCCAGCTTGATCCCGGTTTCGCGATGGATCGCGACAAGATTCTCGAACAATGCATGCAACGCGTCCGAGTACGACGCCGGGTCTGGATTCTGTGAACCGATATGGAGATGAACGCCCTTCAGACGCAGATGCGGCGAGTCCTTATAAATTCGGAACGCTTCCAACGCTTCGTCGGGCATCATTCCGAACTTAGACGTGAGAAGCGCGGTTTGAAGTCCCGAGTGCGTCTTCGACTCGATCTCGGGAACCAATCTGAGCGACACGTTCGCCGGCGATTCAATTCGCCGGGCGGTGTCTTCGATCAGCGCGAGCTCGTAGAGAGAGTCAACCTGGATCGCGTAGATCCGGGCCTTGATCGCCATTTCGATCTCCCAGATCTCCTTGCTCGTGCCGTTGAAGATGATCCGGTCGCCGCGAAAGCCGATCTCGAGCGCCTTCCAGAGTTCGCCGCCCGAATTGACCTCAAGATCACTGCCGGCGTCGCGCACCGCGCGTAGGATCGCCATGTTCGAGTTCGCCTTTGCGGCATAGCAGACCTTCAGACCGCAACCGATGATTTCCTCAGCCTTTCTTAGCCGCGCGACATTGTGCCGGATGCGCGGTTCACTGAAAACGAACAGCGGCGTGCCGAACTCGCCCGCGAGAGCGGCGGCCGGCACCCCGTCGATCACAAGTTCGCCGTTTTCGGTGGTCAGAAAATTGTCGATTTTCCAAGGCATCTCAAAGTAGGTCGTAACGGTAATTTGTTCAGCGGCGCGCTACCGCGCGGCGAAGAATGATGATCCGTAATTTGTTCAGCGGCGCGCTACCGCGCGATTGCAAGCGGGACGCTTGCGCTCCAATCAAAAATCGGTTCTGCCTGTTCCGATCGGATAAAGTCCCGGCAGCGAGATCGGGAGTTTGCCGGACGGCTTGATCATTCCGAAGATTACCTTTCCGGCAGCTCTTTGAAGGCCGGACATGTCCCCGTAAGCGACGATGTACGTCTTGAGTTCGGGGAAACTGCCGAGAATGTACGGGTTTCCAAACGCGATCCCGACCACCTTTTTGTTTTGCGACAGCAGGCCGCGCAGGATGTCAGCCCCGGCGTCGGGAATGCCGACGCTGTTGCGTGCGCCCGACCGGACGCGGCCGAACATGGCGACGATCACGTAATCGGCATTGCGCGCCATTTCACGGGCACGCGAAACCTGTTCCGGTGACGAATTGTCCTGCAAAAGCACCGATCCGCCGCGGATCCTGTTTTCGCGCATGAAGCGATTGAGCGACTGACTTGTGGATTCACCATCGAAGCCGTTCGAAACGCCGAGCACGAAGACGCGTTTGTCCTTCGGCAGCGGCAAGATCTTCTCGTCGTTGCGTACAAGGGTCACCGCCTTTTCGGCGATCTCGTCGGCCAACGCGTACGAGTCCTTCGGTGAAACTATGCGGTCGATGCGGTCGATCGGCGTGATCTTCTGTTTGAACAGCCCGACCGCCTCTTTCCACGCCAGGATCTTGCGCACCGACTCGTCGATCCGCGATTCCGAAAGCCGCCCCGATCTCACGGCTTCCTTCAGTCCATTCAGCATCGCGTCGACATCCGCCGGTTTCTCGAGAACGTCGGCGCCGGCCTCGATCGCGCGGACGCCGGCCTCTTCCTGCGTGACGTAAAGCGTCAGCCCGCTCATGCTCATCGCGTCGGTCACGACGAGACCTTTGAAACCGAGTTCGCCCTTGAGAATGTCAGTTTGGATTTTTCGCGAAAGCGTGGCCGGGATCGGTGAACTTTCGTTGACGATCTCCGCGCCTTCTTCGGCATCGACGCGCAGCGCGTTTTTGATCGGACGGATCTCGGTCGGATCGATCTGCGGCATGCCGACGTGCGCGACCATGATCGACGCGATGCCGTTCTCGATCGCCGTGCGGAACGGCAGGAGTTCGACGCGGTCGAGCCGCTCCCGGGAGACATCGATCACCGGCAAGCCGCGGTGCGAATCGATATTCGTGTCGCCGTGTCCCGGAAAATGCTTGCCGGTCGCGATCACGCCCTGACTTTGGACTCCGGCCATGAATGCCGTCCCGAAGTCGGCGACGATCTGCGGGTCCTCGCTGTACGATCGGACGTTGATCACCGGATTGTCCGGATTGTTGTTGACGTCGAGGACCGGCGCATAAACCTGCTGAACGCCGATCGCCTTTGCCTCGCGGCCGGTGACGACGCCCATTTTGTACGCATATTCGGGATTGCGCGTCGCCGCGACGGCCATGTTCCAGGGAAAGTTCGCGACGTCGAAAAAACGCATACCGATCCCGGTTTCGGCATCGAGCGAGATCAGCAGCGGCACCTTCGCGTTCTCCTGCATGCGGTTTACCAGATGGACCGTTTCATAGAGCGGCGCACCGAACAGAATTATCCCGCCGAGTTTGTTCTCGGCGACGTGACGCTTCAGATCCTGAAAGTACTCGCTGTCCTGATTCGCGAAGCGGGCGTTGATCCCTATGTGGACGAGCTGCCCGACCTTTTCGTCGAGCGTCATCTTCCTAAGAATCCTATCCGCCTCTTTCCACGATTTGGACGACGGGGCGAATCCGGATTTCGGTGTCGTCGCCAGAACGGGCGTGACCGAGTTGACGATGAAAAGCGCGATCAGTGCGAAACAACAAAAAAACTTCATATCAATAACCCCTTGATCGATATTCTTAGGCCGATTGTTCCGGCGCTCCCTTCGTGATCAGGCTCGCGACCGACGCGACGGCGAGCGTGGTCAGACTTCCGATCACCGGATACCACGGAAACGCGATCGGTGTGAACTTGAAAACATAGAACATCACGCCGATGCTGACGATCATTCCCGCCAGCGCCGCCGTTTGATTTGCTTTCTTGATGAATGTTCCGACGAGGAAGACGCCGAGGATCGGACCGTTGATCAGACCCGCGACGGCGAGCGCTTGACTCAGGGCCGACTGTCCGGCGTCCTTGACGGCGATCGCGACCGCGATCTGGACAATACCGACGATCACCGTCAGTATGCTCGCGATCCGCAAGAAATGCTTGTCATCCTTCCCTTTCGCAAACGGTTTGTACAGATCATTGACGGCTGTGGCCGCGATCGAGTTCAGCGAACTCGAAAGCGCGGCGGCAAAGATTGCGGCGACGACGAGACCGCTCAGGCCGGTCGGCATATGCTTGGTTATGAAATCAGGGAAGACCTGATCGCCGCCTGCGAAGGGAAAGGTCGCCGCGAGTTTCGATCCGGCCGCGCCGATCTGCGCGTATTCGGGCGAGTTGAACGGCTGATAGAACGCAAACAGCAGGACGCCGATAAAGAGGAACCCGATGAACTGTCCGAGCACGACGGCTCCGCTCGAAAGAAGCGCGGTCGCGGCTGCCGAAGGCTTGTTCGTGCACAGATAACGCTGGACCAGGTATTGATCGGTTCCGTGTGTCGACATCGTCAGAAAGCACCCGCCGATCAGTCCGCCCCAAAACGTGAATGTCTTGGTGAAATTGAGGTCAAAGTCGAGGAACCTGAACTTATGGAATTCCGATCCGAGATCCATCACGCGCGCCAGTCCGCCGTCGACCTGGTTGAGAATCACCCAGGCAGCGGCGACCGCGCCTCCGATATAGATCGCGAGCTGCACGACCTCCACCCAGATGACGGCCTCCATCCCGCCGTAAAAAGTGAAGACGATCATGACGATCCCGAGTATCAGGATCGACGCGATAATGATCGTGTTCGGGTTCGAGTCCGGCACGAATGCGCTATACACTGCCGCCAGAACAATGGCAGTCAACAGCAGCCTGATGCCGTCCGCGATGTTGCGCATGATGACGAACAGCGACGAAGCGAGCATCTTGACGTGATTGCCGAATCGCGTTCCGAGCAACTCGTAGACCGTGAATAGCTCGCCCTTGAAGTACATCGGGATGAAAAGCAGCGAGATCACGACGCGGCCGAGCATGTAGCCGAACACGAGCTGCAGAAACTCGAAGTTCCCGTTCTTGGCGAAGGCGATTCCGGGCACCGAGATGAACGTGATCGTCGAGGTTTCCGTCGCGACGATCGACATCGAGATCGCCCACCATGGAACGCTGCGGTCGCCGACGAAATAATCTTCGGTCGTTTCCTGCTTGCCTGAATAAAGGACTCCGAACAGCGTGATCCCGATCAGGTATCCGAAAATGATGATCAGATCAAGGGTTTGCATTTGTCGTATAAGATTACCCGAAAGAATTTCGAAAAGCGATTAGGAATTTTTATCCTTTGGAGCGCTTTCGGTCAAACGCCGGGCGGCGTTCGAAGCCTTCGGATCGTGCCGGTTGTTGACGCGATGGGCTATAATTCAATCTATCGGAACAAACCATTGCCCGTCGGAACGCCGACGCCGCTCCCGATGGAATCGCGATGCAATCGAATTGGGGAAACGAAATTCAATCGACACTGGTTCAGTGGCTCAACGATCCGACTGTTCAGAAAATCGGCATCGCAATTGTCGCGATCGGGATCGTGGTCGCGGTTTCGCGCCTCGTCAAGACATCGATCTCGCGGTACGTCAAGTCGTCGGACATTCGCTATCGCATCCGAAAATTCACAACTTTCGCGAGCTACGTCGTGGCCGCGTTTCTCCTGACGCTTGTTTTCAGTGACCGATTGAGCGGCTTGACCGTGGCCATGGGCGTAGCCGGCGCCGGAATCGCGTTCGCGCTCCAGGAGGTCATCGCTAGTTTCGCCGGGTGGTTCGCCGTTACCTTCGTGTCGTTTTACAATCCCGGCGACCGAGTTGAACTCGGAGGTATCAAGGGCGACGTCATCGATATCAGTTTTCTCAGGACGACCCTCATGGAAGTCGGGGAATGGGTCGACGGTGACCTCTATACGGGCCGCGTCGTCAGGGTCGCCAACAGTTTCGTCTTCAAGGCTCCGGTTTTCAATTATTCGGGCGATTTTCCGTTCCTTTGGGACGAGATCAAGATCCCGGTCAAATACGGGGGCGATCATCGGTTGGCGCGGAAAATTCTTGGCGATGTTGCCGAGGAAGTGGTCGGAGATTACTCGCGTTCAGCGGTCAAATCGTGGGAAGAGCTTGTTAAGAAGTATTTGCTCGAGGATCCCGGCGTCGGTCCGGTCGTGACGTTGGTGGCGAACGACAACTGGATGGAGTTCACTCTCCGGTACGTTGTCGACTACAAGCTGCGACGCACCACGAAAGATCTTCTGTTTACCCGCATCATCGATGAATTCGACCGATCGGAAGGAAAAGTAGAATTCGCGTCCGC
>JAKQII010000380.1 GCA_029557535.1 Acidobacteriota bacterium | reverse complement strand
CATGAGATTATCGAGGAAGCAAGGGAAGCAGCGGGGTCTACCCAGGTTGCTGACCGAAGCGGAGATCGACTTATTCGCTGATCATACGACGCAGTTCATCCTCGGGGGGATTCAGGCGGTTCGAGTGCGCGCAGAGAGATTAACTAGAGGCTCTGGCGCGGAGACCAAATCCAAAGCATAATGGGAGACGATTTACGATGATAAAATTGAAGTTGAGCAGGACACCTGATGATGGGAGTGCGACAAGGTTAGCGCTCTTCCCTGCGTTCGCATTCCTGCTATCGTAAGCTGGTTGCCTGACGGTCGGACCTGATTATCGACCTTCGATACTGGACGAAATGGTTCCTAAGTCAGGGCTGCGTCAAAGTTACGTGTAATCCCATGATAATAAAAAGCAAACCCTTTTCAGTGGACAAGCGGCTTCAAAACAAGTAATATGGTCCCATGAACTCGATCACGCGACCGACCTATTCGACTTATTCCGACAGGGATTTGGTGTCGAACGTGACCGTTCGCCTGGTGTCCCACCAAGAAATACCCCGTTGGAACAAGTTGGTGTCGGCGTACCATTACCTTGGATTTCACGGGATGGTCGGCGAACGATTGCGCTATGTCGCTGTGGTTGACGAGCAATGGATAGCCTTGTTGGGATGGCATACCGCCGCGTTGAAGTGCGGAGTTCGGGACCGTTGGATCGGTTGGCATCCCGAAGTTCGCTACGGACGTCTCCGCCTGATTGCGAACAATACGCGCTATCTCCTGCTGCCCGAACGACGAGTACCCAACTTGGCTTCCCGAATTCTCAGCCTGACGCTCCGACGTCTGAGTGCGGATTGGACGCTGATTTACGGGCACCCGGTCGTTCTCGCCGAGACGTTTGTAGATATGCGGTTCCACGGAACGTGTTATCGAGCCGCCAATTGGCTTGATTTGGGTTCGAGCCGTGGGTATCGAAAGACCGGAAACGGCTATCAGTGGCATGGGTCGGAGAAGCACGTGTTGGTGCATCCGTTAGCGAAGGACGCCCGTTCGCTGCTGCGTGATCCGACCCGGCACGGGGAATTATCGACGACGAAAGGAGTGCGAACGATGAACGCGACAGCGCTGGGAAGCCTCTACGAGCAGTTGAAGCGACTGCCGGATCCTCGCAAGGCGCGCGGGAAGCGGCATCGGGCGACCTGCATCTTTGCCATCATAATCGGCGCGCTGTTGTGCGGCGCCCGGTCGTATCTCGCCGTTATGGAATGGGGACGGGACCTGTCGCAGGCGCACCTGCGGCGCGTCGGCGCCCGGTACAATCCGAAGACGAAACGCTACGAAGCGCCTTCGGAGGCGACGATCCGTCGAATGATGTACGCCGCCGATCCGGAGCGGGTGGATCGTCTGGTCTCGGAGTGGCTTTCGTCTCAGACCGCCGACGCCGGCGTGGCCGTCGACGGCAAGACGATGAGAAACGCCCGCGGCGACGACGGCAAGCAGGTTCACCTGCTGAGCGCCTTCCTCCATGAAGAAGGCGTAGTTGTCGCCCAGCGTCAGGTGGATAACAAAACCAATGAAATCACCCAGGTCGAGCCGTTGCTCAAGAACGTGGACCTCACCGGAAAAGTCCTTACCGCCGAAGCCATGCATCCGCAGAAGGCGACCGCACGGTTTCTCGTCAAAGAGAAGCAGGGGAGCAAAACTCCGATTACGAACGGGCGACTTTCAGGATCGGTCTTACGGTTAAGCAAATTCTTAATTTCATCTGGCCTTCAGGAGGCGGCT
>JAKQII010000353.1 GCA_029557535.1 Acidobacteriota bacterium | reverse complement strand
TTTCCGAGCGCGGCAACTTTCTGGTGTTCGGCGTGATCGGTATAGAAATCGAGCGCCGCCCGGTCCGGATACGTCGCGACCAGTCCGGTGTCGAACGATCGTTCGAGGTGCAGAATGTCCGAACCGACCTCGAAACTGATGATATCCGGGATGACGGCAGGCAGCGCACGAAGCTTCGCAATATGGTCCGCGCGCTGCTCGTGCGTCGTCTCTGCCTTGTATTTCCAACAAACAATGTGCGTCAGCATCGTTTCAAATTATAAGGAAATGTAAGGCTGAAGCATATTCGGCCGAGAGAAGTGTGACCATTTGATCGAATTTCGGTCCAATCACGGCACGGCCGGGCGGCGTCTCGCTATTTCGGCTCACATTCGCGTCTGGTGACTTCGTGGCGAAAGTCGAACATCTTTTCGAGCTTTGGAATGATCGCGATTGGCGCGGCGAACCGTCCGAGGAACGACATCGGCGGCTCGAATTCGATCTCGTCGCGCAGGATGGCGCCCGTCTCATGTGGCTCAACGATATGCTTGTGCCGCCATGACTTGAACGGGCCCGAGATCTGAACGTCTTCGAACATCCGCGGCGGTTCATATGCAGTGTGCTCGGCGACCCAGCGAACCGATACAAGACCAAACAGTCGCGTCTCGATGATCGCACGAGAACCGATCTTCGAGATCTCGGCTTTTTGGACAACGGTCGCATTTTCCCACGGCGGCACCAGCAACTCGATCGCATCGGGCCGTTCGTGAAACGCAAAAACGTCTTCCGGCGACGCTTTGATGATCGACTCTTTGACGAATTTCACGATTCCAAGCTAATTTCGCGCGCCGTCGAAATCAAGCTTAGATCAGGGATTAACGAAGACGGATTTACCCCGCGAAATACGCGAAAAGACGCGAAAAATAGACAATTTCCTAGTAGTCTTTCGCGTATTTTGCGTGTTTCGCGGGCAGGAATCTTCTTAGAGCGTTTAAGAGGCTGACTAGTGCTCACCGACTGCCCCAATCTTTGATTTAAGGATCTTCCATACCTTTTGCAGATGTCGCTCTTCGACGCGGATGTTTCCGACCGACAGCCGCAAGGTGAACTTGCCGTTCAGCATCGTGTGCGAAAGATAAGCCTCGCCCGAAGCGTTGATCTCGTTCATGATGCGCTCGTTGAGCGCGTTCAAGTCCTCGACTCCCGAAGGGCACGCCCGAAAACAAACCAACGCGAACGGCACCGGCGCCATCATCTCAAAATCGGGATCCGCGTCAATCCAATTCGCGAACAGTCTCGCCAGCCGGCAGTGCTCGCGGATCCGAGCGATCAGGCCTTCCTGACCGAAATACCGCATCACGAACCAGAGTTTAAGCGACCGGAACCGGCGTCCGAGCTGGATTCCGTAATCCATCTGGTTCATCACCGTCTCGGTCACCTTCAGATATTCGGCGACCAGCGAGAACGTTTGTTTCAAAAGATCCAGATCCTTCACATATAGAACCGAAAGATCAAACGGCGTGAAAAGCCATTTGTGGGGGTTCATGACGATCGAATCCGCGCGTTCCCAGCCTTTGAAGTATGACTGAAACTCGGGCACGATCGCCGCCGAGCCCGAATAGGCCGCATCGACATGGAGGAAGATCCCGTTTCGTTCGCAAATGTCCGCGACGCGATTGACATTGTCGATGCTCGTCGTCGCGGTCGTGCCGATCGTCGCGACGACGCACAGCGGCAAATGACCCGCCGCTTTGTCATCCGCGATCGCCTCGCGCAACTTCTCGACATCGATCTCGAAACGATCGTTCGACGGAATCTTCACGATCGAGCGCGCGCCGAACCCGAGCAGGATCACCGCTTTGTCAATCGAACTGTGAGTGTGTTCAGAGCAGTAGATTCGAAGCAGCGGCAGATCCGTCCGTCCGCTCATCCCTTTGTCGCGGATTCCGAGATTCAGCCGTTCGCGCGCCATCGCGAGCGCATGCAGCGTTGAGATCGAAGCGGTGTCGTAAATCAGACCTCTGAATTCGACGGGAAGTCCGACCATCTGCCTGAGCCAGTCGACGACGACGGATTCGAGCTCCGTCGATGCCGGCGAGGTCCGCCAAAGCATCGCCTTCATGTCGAACGCTGCCGAGAGCATCTCGCCGAGGACGCCGGGCGAGCTGGCAGAAGTCGAAAAAAGCCCGTGAAAATTCGGGTGGTTCCAATGAGTGACCGCAGGAAGGATCAGATTGTTGACATCTTTTATGACGTTGCCGAAATCTTCGCCCGCGAGCGGTGCGGATTTCGGAAGTGCAGCGGTCAGATCTCCCGGCTTGTTCTGCGAAAGAACCGGGAACGATTCGATGTTCTCAAAGTAGTCCGCGATGAAATCAACGATCTCGTGACCGAATTGACGAAATTCGTCTCGCGGCATGTCGCCTCTATGTTTCTGTGTCATGGTAATTTCCGAGTTCCGGGCAAGGGAATTCTACCGCCTCCTCGGCCGGATCGGGCGATCCGACAAAAACATCCCGAAACGCTCGACAGTTTTTGTAATCCAAGTATAATAGCTCAAACGTTTTTCTCGCCAACGTACAAGATTTGCAATTTATTGATTAATTGGAAGATTGTCCGATATTGCTCGGGCAAGTGCCGTTTCCGTTCAACCGCAAAATATGGCAACAGAGGCTTCTGAACTCGAACGACCCTCCGAAGGCTTCATTCGCGGATTGGGATTGCTCGATTCCACCATGATCGTCGCCGGATCAATGATCGGATCCGGGATCTTCATCGTTTCCGCCGACATCGCGCGTCAGGTTGGGTCGCCCGGATGGCTGTTGGTCGTTTGGATCATCACCGGACTTTTGACCGTCGGCGCCGCCCTGTCGTACGGCGAACTTGCCGCAATGATGCCGAAGGCCGGCGGTATGTACGTTTATCTGAAAGAGGCGTACTCTCCGTTCTGGGGATTTCTTTACGGTTGGACGCACTTTCTGGTGATCGGAACCGCGACCATCGCCGCCGTCGGTGTGGCCTTCGCGCGGTTCACCGGAATCCTGATCCCGTGGATCTCCGAGACGAGCTACATCGTCGAACCGTTCAGAATCGGCTCGTCGAGTTATGCCTTTTCGCTGTCGACCGCACAGCTAATCGGCATTCTGATGATCGTGTTCCTGACATGGATGAACACGCGCGGGCTGAATCTCGGGAAACTCGTCCAGAACGTCTTCACGTTTGCCAAAACCGGATCGCTGATCGCGCTGATCGTGCTCGGTATCATCGTCGGGCTCATTTCGCATGGCGACGTCGCGGCGGCGAATTTCGGCGACCTCTGGACTGTGCGCGGAAGCCTGCAGGATGTCGGGCACGGATTGACCTCGGTCGCCGCCTTCGGTCTTTTTGTCGGCCTCTGCGTCGCGCAGACGAATTCTCTGTTCTCGGCTGACGCGTGGCATAACGTCACGTTCACGGCCGGCGAAGTTCGGAATCCGCAGCGCAACCTGCCGCTTTCGCTGTTGCTCGGAACGGGCGGAGTAATAGTTTTGTACTTGCTCGCGAACATCGCTTATCTCGTGACCTTGCGTTTCGAGGACATCCAGAAGGTCGCCAGCGACCGCGTCGGATCGGCGTCGGCGGACGTCATTTTCCCCGGCTGGGGGGCGACGCTGATGGCCGCCGCGATCATGATCTCGACGTTCGGCTGCAATAACGGATTGATCTTCGCCGGACCCCGCGCTTACTATGCGATGGCGAAAGACGGACTCTTTTTTCAGGCTGCGGGTAAGCTCAACAAATTTCACGTTCCCGCGTGGGCGATCGTCATCCAGGGTATTTGGTCCGCGTTCTACGTGCTGCCGCGGACGGTCAAGGAAACGGACGGCAAGATCACGTACGGAAACGTTTACGGCGATCTGTTGACCTATGTCATCTCGGCGGCGCTCATTTTCTATATCCTGGCGATCGCCGCGGTCTTCGTGCTGAGATTCAAACGGCCCGATGCCGAGCGTCCTTACCGCGCGGTCGGATATCCGATAATTCCGGCTTTGTACTGCATCGGCGCGTTCATCGTTCTCGTCGTTCTGTTCGTGTATCAGACGACCGCGACATGGCCCGGTCTGGTGATCGTCCTGACCGGCGTGCCCGTCTACTTTATTTGGAGAAATCTTTCGGGAAAGACCGATCCCGATTCGCAATCGTAATCTACCAATTCGAGGAGGTTTTAGATGTCTCTTTTTGCGACAAAATCAATTGACAAGATCATCGCCGAGGCCGCGGAGACCGGCGAGCATACCCTTAAGAAGACGCTGAGTTCGCTTGACCTGACGATGCTCGGGATCGGCGCGATCATCGGTACGGGTATCTTCGTTCTGACCGGACAGGCCGCCGGCAAACACGCCGGACCGGCGGTCGTGGTCTCGATGGTCGTGGCCGGTATCGCGAGTGCGTTTGCCGCGCTCTGCTACTCCGAATTTGCGGCCAGCGTTCCGATCTCGGGATCGGCTTACGCGTACGGCTACGGCACGCTTGGCGAATTCATCGCCTGGATCATCGGCTGGGACCTGATCCTCGAATACGCGTTCGGCGCGGCGACGGTCGCCGTCGGCTGGTCGGGCTACGTCGTCAGTTTGTTCCGCGACACGCTTGGGATCAACTTCCCGCTCGCGCTCAGCGCTCCTCCCGGAGTCGAAATAAAACTGGCTGACGGGACGACGGCCGGAGTCGGGGTATTCAATCTACCTGCCTTTCTGATCGCGATCGCGGTCACATTGCTTCTGATCAGGGGCATCAAGGAATCGGCGAGTTTCAATACCGTGATCGTGATCATTAAGGTCCTGGTCGTCGTTTTGTTCATTATCGCCGGCATCGGCTTCGTGAACCCGAACAACATTGGTATCGGTTGCTCGGGGACGACCTCGTGTGCCGAGTTCATGCCGTTCGGGTTCAGCGGCGTGATCACCGGCGCCGCGGTGATCTTCTTCGCGTACATCGGTTTTGACGCCGTGTCGACGGCCGCTCAGGAAGCCAAGAATCCGCAGAAGGACATGCCAATCGGGATCCTGGGAAGTCTCGCGATCTGTACGGTTCTCTACATTTTGGTTTCGGGCATCATGGTCGGACTCGTTGACTACAAACTGCTGACGAACGCCGCCGCTCCGATCGCCACCGCGATCGACGCCGCCCGCAATCAGGCAGAGGGAACGACGATGGGAACGATCCTGATCGCCTTCCCGACGATCATCAAGGTCGGCGCCGTACTTGGTCTGAGCTCGACGATGGTCGTCATGGTGATGGGTCAACCGCGCGTCTTCTATTCGATGTCGAAGGACGGACTCTTGCCGGAATGGGCCGCGAAGGTTCATCCGAGATTCCAGACGCCGCACATCACGACTGCGATCACCGGCGTGATCGTCGCGATCCTGGCCGGTTTCGTACCGATCCATCTTCTCGGTGAACTCGTTTCGATCGGTACGCTGTTCGCTTTCGTCATCGTCGGCACGGGTATCATCATTCTCAGGTCGTCGAACCCGAATCTGCACCGGCCGTTCAAGGTACCGTTTTCGCCGATCGTTCCGATGTGTACGGTCTGGGTGGCGGCGTTCCTAATGAACAATCAGCCGCTCGACACGTGGCTGCGTTTGATCGTCTGGATGTCGATCGGTCTGGTGGTCTATTTCGCGTACAGCTATCGGCACAGTCATCTCGCAAAATTGACTGATGAGGATACGCCCGTTACCGGAGTGACGGATTACAAACCTCCGATCGCCGCAATGCTGGCTGTACTCGGCGCGATCGCATTAACGATCTGGCAGGTTGAGTTTTTCATCCCGAACACGAGCTGGATCGACACCGCGGTACGTTCGTTTGCGTGGGGTGTGACCGGGATCCTCGTCGCGATGCTGATGTACGGAAAAAAGGCTGCCGGAGGCAGGCGCAGCGATCAGGTCCGCACCATTGGTTTAGTCGCTTCGGTGATCAATTTGGCGTTTTGGGGTTGGGTATTTTACTGGTTCCTGACGCATTATGCCGAGTATCACAAGGCCGGTTGATCTTGAATCATTCGGGCGGTCTTCGGGCCGCCCCTTTTCCATTTGGGATGTGGGATTTCGGATTGCGGATTTCGGATCTACGAATTCATCTGGGGACGATCAATCGAGCTCGGTTCCGAGGACCTGAACGCCGCGCGTCTCCGCAATCGAATTCCGTTCTTTGCGACTTCGCGTCAATGCGGGAACACCAAATTACATCTGACGAGAGCGACCACCATTCAACGCGAAACAGCGCGAACTGAGAATCCCAATTTTCACATGAGATTGCTCGCTCCGCGAGCATGCACGCTTACTTCGTGCGCGTTTCTGCATCCAATTCGCAATCCCAAACCCCAAATCCCAAATGGAAAATGGCTCCCGAACCCGACGTCCGGAAGCCAATCCCAAATCCCTGAAATCGAAATTCCTATTGTTGCGGGAACTGAAGTCCGCCGGGGAACTGCGGGTTCGACGTCGGCGGGAAAGCTTCCTCGATGCGTTCGATGACGCTGTCATAGATCTTGATCTCGCCGCCGGATTCCATTCTCTGACGAACTGCCGCGAGATAATCTGAGAACAACTGTCCGCGTTTTTGCTGGAGCATGCTCTCGATCAGCGTGTCGCGCTGCTTCGCGAATTCATCCATATTCGCATCTTCGCGCTTGTTCACGCCGACGATGTACCAGTTGTCGCCAACGAGCAACGGAGTCTTTGTCACATCACTGGGTTTGAGCGCGAAGACAGCGTCCTCAAGGGCTTCGTTCGTCGAGGCCGAGGGGCCGGTTCCAAGCGGCGAGCCGATAATATAGCTCTTCTGTTCCTGAGCCTTCAGTCCCTTTGACTGGGCGGCGGCCGAAAGTCCCGCGACATCGGTCGCACCGGCTGCGATCGCCTTCGCGACCTCTTCAACCTGAGCGCGTGCTTTATCGAGCTTCACGGATTCCACGACCTGCGAACGGACCTCGTCAAGCGTCGCATCGCGCGGATCCTTCTTCTCGACGAGAAGCGGGACCGCGAAGCCGCTCTGAACGGGGATCTTTTCACCGACATCGTTCGCGTTCTCAAGGTTCTTGATGCCTTCCTCAAACTGCGGCGAGATGCCGATGTTCGCGATATTGTCGCCCGGTTTGACGAACGGCGTCTCGCGGACCATGTCGGTCGGGTTCATGTTCGCTTCGGCGGCGAATTTCTTCGCGGTCGCCGCGACATCCTTGGTCTGCTGCAGGTCCTGGGAAACCTTCTGAGCGATTTCAGCCGCCGCGGTGTAGCCCTTGCGGTTGCGCAAACTGACCTCGAGTTCGGGTTTGGCGTCCTCGTACGTCTTCGGCACATCCTTGCCGCGCCTCAGAATGTAAACGGCGCTGCCTTCCTTGATCGGCTCGGTGACATCACCCTCCTGCATCGAAAGCAGTCGCTGGTACGGATCCGTCGGTTTCGCCGGATTCTCTCGGACCAGGCCCGCGAGCTTGCCGCCGCGCGCCTTGCTTACCGCGTCCTCTGAATAACCGTTAACCAGTTCGGTAAATGCCTCTTCCGAGATCTTTCCGTCCTTCTTCGCCCGCTCGACGATCTCAGCAGCCTTCTGCATCACCTGTGATTCAAAGTCAGCCTTCGGGATGCGCAGCACGATCTGCTGGCCTTCGACGCCTTTCTTCTTCTTGTCGGCCGGGATCTTGTCGTATTCGGCTTTGTAATCTTCGTCCGCGATCGCGATCTTCTCGCCGACCTTCGCCGTATTTAAGAAGATGTAGCGGATCTTTTTCTGTGGCGCGGAAATGTAATAGTTCGCTTTGTTCTTTTCGAAGTACTCGGAGATCTCGACGTCGGTCGGTTTGATAGCCTGAGCCAATTCCGACGTGTTCACGGCGACGTAGGAAAGATCGAACTTCGTATTCTTCCGTTGGTAATCTTTCAGGACTTCGTCCTCGGCAACCGCCACTCCCGAGGTCAGAAACGCCTCGAGTTTTTCGCCGCTGATCTGATCACGCACCGACTGTTCGTACTCGGCAACGCTGCCGAAGTTCTGAACGGCCCATTGCTCGTATCGTTTGACGTCGAGCGGTGTTCCGTCGGGCGATTTGTTTTGCTCGCGGATCGCGTTGGCGACCTCCGCATCGGAGGCACGCAACCCAAGACGCTGGGCTTCGACGCGGATGATCTTCTGACCGATCATCGAATTGATCATCGACCGCGTCGGCAGCGACGCCATGCGTCCCTGCTTGATCCGGGCAACCTCGCCGACCGTCACTTTCTCGCTTCCGACCTTAGCGACCGCTTCGGTACTGTTGATAAGACCGTCAGATGTGGTCTGCGTCGAAAACAGATTTGAACTTCCGATTCCGACAACGAGACCGAGGATCATCAAGACCCCGATGAACAAAAGAACAAAGTTGCGGGTCTTCTCTAAGCGACTGAAAAACTTTAACATCCTGAAATACCTATACGAAAAAGATTGGAACCAACTTGCCTGCTGGGACAAACCGCGATTTTAGCAGATACGCTCTTAAAGTCCAATGTCGACAGGTCTTGGACTTTCGTAACGGCGGTGGGTTAAATTAGTCCACTATGAATCCGGTCGAGTTTCCAATTTGGGTCTGGACTTTCTTCTTCGCGGTGGTGTTCATTGCGCTGTTCGTCGACATCGGAATAGTCAATCGAAGTTCCCATGTTCCGTCCCGCAAAGAAACGATCGCCTGGAGTATCGTCTGGGTATCGCTGGCGCTTCTGTTCAACGGCTTCGTCTATTGGTACGTCAACGCGAATCACGGAGCAGCGACCGCGTTCTTCAAGGCGAAGGAATTCCTGACCGGCTACATCATCGAGCTATCGCTTTCGGTCGACAATCTTTTCGTATTCCTCCTGATCTTCAACTATTTTCAGGTTCCGAAAAAATATCAGCACCGGGTTCTTTTTTGGGGCATCTTCATGGCGCTTGTATTGAGAATGGTCATGATCTTCGCCGGTGCCGAACTCGTCGAGCAGTTCCACTGGATTCTGTACATATTCGGAGCGTTTCTCGTTTACACCGGTATCAACATGGTCCGCGAGGACGACGAATTCCATCCTGACGAGAACTTCGTGGTACGGCTGACGACTCGTTTCATCCGGATCTCGAAGCAATACGACGGCGACAATTTCATTATCCGGGACGATGCGGGACGACGGGTCGGGACCCTGCTTCTTCTCGTCCTCGTGGTGATCAACGTCGTCGACCTGGTCTTCGCCGTCGACTCCATTCCCGCCATCTTTGGTATCACGACGGATCGATTCATTGTCTACACGTCAAACATTTTCGCGATCCTCGGACTCAGAACGTTCTTCTTCTTGCTGCTCGGAATGGCCGAAAAATTCCATTACCTCAAGTACGGATTGGCGTTCGTCCTCAGTTTTATCGGGGTGAAGATGCTCTTGCCACTTTTGGCAGAAGGCTTGATAATGATACTCGGGTCAAGCACTACGGGGTTCGCCGAATTTGTCCGACGTTACCAACACCACGAGTTCGAACAAGCTGTGATCAATATTTCCCTCGGTGTCGTCGTGCTTGCGATCCTGTGTTCAATCGCTCTGTCGCTGATATTTCCGAACGCCGACGAAGAGGTTTCGGAGACGCCCTGATGCCAAAAGAGCCCGAAGGACCAAAATACCAAAAGTTCTATGTCGACTGGTGGAACATCCGTCGCCGCACTATTTACCTTGTGACGGCGACGTTGTTGTTTTGCGGACTGACGGCGTTCGGCATCTGGAAGTTCATGCAGAGCGACTTCGTCAACAATCCCGACGGTCCTGAAGCTCCGAAGGACGCGGCAATCGTCGTTTCTTTTGAGGGAGATGTTCGGGTGATTCGGGCAGCCACCCGTGAAACGATCCTCGTCACGCGACAAACATTCGTCAGCGCCGGCGACACCATCCAGACCCAGGCCGACGGTCGTGCGAAGATCCAGATGATCGACGGTTCGGTACTTTCGATCCGGCCAAACTCGACGGTCGTAATCCGCGACAGCAGTTCGCTGTTCGGGGGACCGAATGTCCGCGTGACGCTCGATGACGGGCAGATCAACGTTCGTACCGAGGAACAACCTGAGAACACCGAAAACGTCGTCGAAGTCCGCGAGTCAGAGAACAAGATCGGGGCGGACACCGACGCGAGTTTCGACATCAACAAAGAGAACAACAGCGGCGAGATCCGAATCAGCCGCGGCAGCATCGAGACAACGATCGGTGGCGAAAAGATGGTCGTCAAGGAGAACGAGTTTGCCGCGCTCAACGATGGCAGGTTGGGCACGCGAGAGAAATTGCTCGTTCCGCCTATACACAACTCGCCTTCGTCCGATCAGCAGCTCGTCGGTTCGATGAGCGGAGTGACGGACGTCATGTTCCGGTGGCAAAGTCCCGACGTGAACCTCGCGCTGACGTACTCGATTCAAGTGTCCAAATTGCCCCAATTCTCACCCCCGGACGCCATTCTCGTGGACAAACAGGGCCTTGTCAGTCCGAGCCTCGCGGTCGGCGGACTTTTTCCGGGAACGTACTATTGGCGGGTCAAGGCACTTTCCAGTTCCGGCCAGTCAAGCAACTGGAGCGCTTACTGGAAATTTACGGTCATCAAACGGGAGAGCAGCAACGCAATCGGCGCGCGTGACTGGAACGTAGAGTCGCTTGGCGGACCGATCTACCGGATCAGCGGCAAGACCCAGCCCGGTGCGACCGTTCGTTCGCAGGGCAAATCGACGTTCGCGCTCGGCGACGGATCGTTCCTTTTGCAGATATCGGCTCCCGGCAACCAAACCACCGTCGAGATCAGCGACGAGCGCGGGAACCGCAGTAGTTTCGTGATCGGATTATCAAGCGGAAACGTCATCAAGCAGTTCTGAGGTTCGGTCGCGCCGACTCGGAATCGATTCAGGCCTGTGTTAGATTCTTCACATACTTTTTATCTGCGCGAAGTAGAATTCAATCATCGAAACAGGACGACGTTCGTCGTTTGAACGATCAACTTATGAAACGAGCCATCATTGGGTTATTTGGAATTCTGTGTTTGCTTGCGGTAGATGCGTCGGCGCAGCGGTCCCGGCAGATCAATGAGATTCAAGGTGATAAAGACATCTCGCCGTACGTACGCGAGATCGTGCGCGTGACGGGTATCGTTACCGCGCGGACAAGGGCCGGGTTCTTTATTCAAAATCCGGATGACAAGGTTGACGACAATCCGAAGACGTCAGAGGCGATCTATGTCTTCACGAAAACCGAACCGGGCGGCGAGGCGACGGTCGGAAATCTCGTAACCGTGACCGGGGAAGTCAAGGAATTCGGCGATCCGTCGAGCCTGACCATCACCGAGATTTCGATGCAGAGCGGGCGCGATCTTGTCGCGGTCGAGTCGAAGGACAACGCGCTGCCGAAACCGGTCGTCCTCACGATGGAAGATTTTAAGCCTTTGGTCGTCAACCAACTCGAAAAGTATGAAGGAATGCGGGTAACGATCCGCGAGGTCAGCGTCGTTGCGCCGACCGACAAGCGCGGTTCGGTTGACGAAGTGAACGGGACGTCCGCATCGAGCGGCGCGTTTTACGGAGTTTTGCCGGGTTTCCAGCGGCCGTTTCGCGAACCGGGTCTCGACATTCTGAGTTACTTGCTGATGCCGGACAAGGAAAAGGACAAGCTCAAGCGCGATTCCCCGAAGATCCCGATTTTCGATCACAACCCGGAGCGAATCAGGATCGAGAGCATGGGGCAGCTGGGCGGACAGGCGATCGACGTCTCTACCGGCGCAACGGTCAAGAACCTCACCGGCGTGGTCGATTACATTTACCGCGCCTACGCCGTGCGTCTCGACCCCGACAACAAGCCAGAGGTTTCCGGGCTCATGGAGGCATCGGCGCTTCCGTCGCCCAAGGATAACCAACTTTCGATCGCGTCGATGAACATCGAACGTTTCTTTGACGATGAGGACGATCCCGACGTCAAGGAGCCGATCATCACCCGCGATGGATTCGACCGGCGGCTCAAGAAGATCTCACGGGCGATCCGCATGTATCTGAAAATGCCGGATGTCATTGGAATGGTCGAGGCCGAGAACCTGTCGGCATTGAAACGTCTGGCCGAGCGGATCAACAAGGATGTTGAACTGTCGGGTGCCGAAAATCCGAAGTATGACGCGTATCTCGTCGAAGGAAACGATCCGGGCGGAATCGATTCCGGGTTCCTTGTGAAAAGATCGCGTGTAGAGGTCCTCGAGACCGTGCAGTTCGGAAAGGACGACGAATTCAAGAACCCCGTATCAAAGAACGATGTCCATTTGAACGACCGGCCGCCGTTTCTGCTGCGTGCATCGATCAAGAACGGTGGGACGCCGTTCGAGTTCACCGTAATAGTGAACCATCTGAAGTCGTTTCGTGGTTACGATGACGAAAAGGACGCGCCGTTCGTGAGGATGAAAAAAAAGCTCCAGGCCGAGTTCCTCGCCAAATTCGTCAACGAGCGCCAGAAGGCGAATCCGAACGAGAGGATCGCCCTGATCGGCGATTTCAACTTCTATCAATTCAGCGACGGGATCATGGACGTTATCGGAACGATCAAAGGCACTCCGGCCGCCAAGGATTCGCTGATCGTCCCGATGGATGATCTGGTCGAATCGGATCTTGTTAACCTCGTGGATTTGATCGATCCGAAGAAACGTTATTCATATGTGTTCGACGGCAATGGCCAGGTTCTCGATCACTTCATCGTCAACGGTCCGTTCCGGAAGAATGTGGTCGGATTCGGATTCGCCCACATCAACTCCGATTTCCCTGAGATTTACAGGAACGATCCGAACCGCGTCGAACGATTTTCGGACCACGACTCGGCGCTGGCGATCTTCAATATTCAGTGAGCAGTGAGCAGTGAGCCGTGAGCAGCAAGCAGAAAGCCGTCGGTCTGATCGAACGATCGCAAATTGCAAATCGAAAATTGCAAATCGACCGCTCACTGCTCACCGCTCACTCTTATAAGCCTCGATCGCTTCAGCGGCGCCGGCGTGCATGATCTCGGGCTTGTGGTACTTCCAGTATTTTTCGAATTCCTCGTCCGACATCGACTCGTTTTCGGTACGTGTTTTCGCCTTCAGATAGTTCTCCGCCCATTCGCGGATCTCGGGGCTGCGGTTCATCGCTGTCCGGGCCCCATGCATCAAATTGTCTCGTTCCATCGTTTCCTTCGTCAATTAAGTTCGTCGGCCAAAAACTCCGTTCGGGTATATTGCGTAGAAGTGGTTTCAAATGTAATGATTGACGCAACCCGACCCCGACGGCCGTCATCTGACATCCAACATTTTGGGAGTTTTCTAGTGAAAAAATCGTTCCTTGGTTTAGTCCTGATCACAGCGATCACGACGAACTTCAGTTTTGCACAAAGCCGGAAAGTGGCGCAACCGAACAGTTCGAAGCCGGTTCCGGCCACAAAACCTGCGCAGGTCGGTATCGAGATACCGTTCGTGAACAAGGTCCTGCCGAACGGACTCGAAGTGATCGTGTTGCAGGACTCGAGCGTTCCGCTGCTCACCGTCGAGATTGCGGTCCGCAACGGCTCGTTCACCGAACCGCCCGACCTGAACGGACTGTCGCATCTTTACGAACACATGTATTTCAAGCCCAACAAGGCGATCTACGTGTTCAATTGCGAACGGGCGCGGGCCGAGAAGAACACGAATTACTTTTTTGGCGCCGGATGTGCCGAGACCCTGAAGCTGAAGCCGGAGATCGGAGACACGGCCTACCTTTACGACATCGACAACATCGGTATGACGTCCAACGCGTCGACCCGTGAGGAGGTCGTCAACTACTACCTGAACACGACCAGTTCGAACATCGAAACGGCCCTGCAGTACATGAGCCATTCGATCCAGGTTCCGACATTCGATTCGCAGGAGCTCGATGATGAGATCCGCGTTGTCGTCGGCGAGATCGACCGCAACGAGTCGAATCCGTTTTATTATCTCGACCGCGCGATCAACGACCGACTCTATTTCAAGTATCCGAGCCGGAAGAATCCGCTCGGGACGCGCGCTTCGGTGCTCGCCGCGACAACCGAGAAGATGAAACTCATTCAGGGCCGATATTACGTGCCGAACAACTCGGCTCTGGTCGTGACCGGTGATGCCGATCCGCAAAAGGTCTTCGAGCTTGCCGAAAAGTACTTCGGAAAATGGCCGCGCCGTGCGGTTGAGCCATTCAAGGAATTCCCGATGGTCGAGCATCCGCCGTTGCCGAAAAGCGAAGGCGTGATCGTTGAGAAGAACATCGATCGGGACGGTGCGGAGAACGTTTTCATCCAGATCGGATGGCACGGACCTTCGATCGGCAAGGACGATGCATCGACGTACGCCGCGGACGTGTTCTCGTACATCCTGGCTCAGCCGGATTCAAGGTTCCAGCGCGCCTTGGTCGACAGCGGACTGGCGACGAGCGCGAGCATCAATTACTACACCCAGCGCAACGTTGGCCCGATCCAGGTTGTTCTCGTCACTTCGCCCGAGCGCGCTAAGGCTGCGATCAAAGCTCTTTACACCGAGATCGCGCAATTCGACAAGCCCAACTATTTCACGGACGAAGAACTTGAGAGCGCGACGACGATCCTCGAGTCGCGCGATCTGTTCGACCGTGAAAAACTCAGCGAGTACGCGCATACCCTGAGCTTCTGGTGGTCATCGACCGGGATTGAGTACTTCCGCGGGTATCACAAGAACCTCCGGGCCACGAACCGCGACGGGATCAATCGCTACCTGCGCACCTACATTCTCGGCAAGGATCACGTCGGAGTGGCGCTTGTTTCGCCGCGCGCAAAGGCCGCCGCAAATTTGACGGAAACGGATCTGATCGGCAGGTGAGGAGCCTCGGTCGAAAATGGTAAGGAATATGAAATCAACTCGTTTTGAAATCGTTGGGAGACGACTGGCATTCTTGCTGCTGACGATGACTCTTGCGGCGTCGGCCGCGATGGCACAAGCCGGAGGCGCGCCGCGATCGGCGGATGGCGCGTCGCAGGTGACCGAATTCGAGGTCAACGGACTGAAAGTTCTGGTCAAACGGCGTCCGAACGCGGAAACGGTTGCCGCTGGACTTTTCGTTCGCGGTGGTGTTCGCAACAGCTCCGATAAGACGGCCGGTCTTGAGAATTTCATGATCAACGCTTCGATCGAAGCCGGGGCAAAGTTCAAGCGCGATGTCGTTCGCCGCGAACTCGCCCGTACCGGATCGACCGTCGGCGGTACGGCCGGAAAGGACTTCAGTGTCTTTTCACTTGGCGTGACGCGCCCGAATTTTGACCGAATGTGGGAATTATTCGCCGACGTTGTTATCAACCCCGTCTTTGCCCCGGCCGACGTCGAGCGCGTCCGGGAACAGATCATGACGGGCCTCAAAGAGTCTGAGACGAATCCCGATAATTATCTTGACGTTCTGGAGAACCGCGTCGTTTATACCGGCCATCCGTACTCTTTCGAAACTGACGGCTCGCTCGAAACCGTTTCGAAATTCACTTTGGCACAGCTCCGGGGACACCACAAGAAGGTTATGCAGACGTCACAGCTTCTGCTTGTCTTTGTCGGCGATCTCGATCCTCAGGCAATCAGGGAAAAAGTGGCGTCAACCTTCGGGAAATTGCCCCGAGGCGAATACGAGGATACGTCGTTGCCGCAAATTGATTTTTCAAAACCGACGTTGGAGGTCGTCCAGAGAGACTTGCCGACGAACTATATCAAGGGAGTCTTTGACGCGCCGCCACCGGGAAGTCCCGATTATTATCCGATGCGCGTCGCGATCAGTCTTCTGCAGGCTCAGTTCTTCCGCGAGGTCCGCGTAAAGCGTCAGCTTTCCTACGCTCCGAACGCCGAGATCAATGCCACCGCGACCAACACAGCAAACATTTATGTGACCGCAAACGACGCGAACCAGGCAATCAGCGTGATGCTGCAGGAGATCAATCTGTTGAAAACCCGGCTCGTCGATCGGTCAGAGATCTCCGCCGTCTCGAACTACTTTTTGACAACCTATTATCTTGGCGAAGAGACGAATGCCGCACAGGCCGGATCGCTCGCGCGGTACGAACTTGCAGGAGGCGGTTGGAAGAAATCGTATGAGTTCATCGACCGGATCCGGGAGGTCAGAGACACGGACATTCGCCGCGTCGCGCAGAAGTACATGAAGAATATCCGCTTTGTCGTGATCGGTGATCCGGCCGCGATCAACCGGGATATTTTTCTGCAGAAGAACTAGACGGTAGGCAGTAGACCCTTGATTTGCGATTTTCAATTTGCAATTTGCGATTGAAAGGCAAGAATCCGTCTACCGTCTACCGTCTACCGTCTAGCTGTTCATTATTTCCTCGATCGCATCCGCGTCTTTCGGGACGCCGACGGTCAGGTTCACGTTACCGTCTTCGGTAACCAGAATGTCGTCTTCGATCCTGATCCCGATACCGCGATATTTTGCCGGCGCTGTTTTGTCGTCCGCCGGAATATAAAGACCCGGCTCGACCGTGAGTACCATTCCCGGCTCGAACGGACGTGAAAAGCGCGCTTTCTGCTCGGTGAAATAACGTCCGGCATCATGAACGTCGAGTCCGAGATAGTGGCCGACGCCGTGCATGTAATACTTCATGTAAGCGCCTTTCTTGATCAGGTCCTTCGTCTTTCCTTTCAGCAGTCCCAACTTCTTCATGCCTTCGGTCAGGAGCTCGATCGACAGATCCTGCCGGTCCTTCACGGTGACGCCTTTTCGGGTCGCTGCAAGGCATTCCAACTGGACCTCAAGAACGACGTCGTAAACTTCACGCTGCGCCTTTGTGAAACGGCCATTGACCGGGAACGTGCGCGTGATGTCCGAAGCATAGCCTTGATATTCGCAGCCGGCGTCGACGAGGAGCAGGTCGCCGTCCTTCAGCGGAGCATTGTTCTCGACGTAATGCAGGATGGTCGCGTTCGCGCCGCCGCCGACGATCGAGTTGTACGACGCGCCGGCTGCGCCCGACATCCGGAAGTGGTGCTCGATGATCGCTTCGATCTGCGCCTCGTTCAATCCCGGCTTGCACTCGCGCATCGCCACGACGTGCGCTTCGGCCGCGATGTCGGCCGCCTTCTGCATCAACGCAACTTCTTCAGGAGTTTTATGCAGCCGCATTTCACCTATGAGCAGCGTCGGATCGATGATCGTATGCGGCGGGTAAGCCGTCTTGAGACGCCGGAAACGCTGTCCCGAGAGATAATTCAGGATCACTTGGTCAAGCCGGTTGTCGAGCCCGAATCGGTAATAAAGTTTCTCCTTGCCGTTCAACAATTTCGGTAACTCGGACTCAAATTTCTCGATCGGCATCGCCTTGTCGGCCCCGTAGTTCTTTTTTGCGCCCTCGACGCCCTGGCGACGACCATACCAGGTTTCCATCAACGGGTCGCGCGGCCGGACAAAAAGCGTGAACCGCGATTTTCGGGCGGCCGGATCGATGACGGCGATCGCATCGGGCTCCGGGAATTCCGTGAGATAGTAAAAATCAGGGTCTTGGTGAAACTTGAACTCCGTGTCGTAGCTCCGCGTTTGTTCGTGAGCCGCCGGAATAACGGCGATCGCGTCCTTCCCGATCTGCTCCATGAAATCTTTCAGTTGTTTGCGCATATTGACGTCTCCTTGTTGCATCGATTCTAACCCAAAACGCCGTATTGTCGTGAACGGCGGCCGCCGCGCGGATGGCGGTAACGCATCGTCGGTCACGCATGGCGAAAAAAATTAATCGGTGGTCAAAGCAACCGAATCGAAGGTTCAAACTACGAATAGATAACAACCCGCGGGAAGAAAAATTTCGAACTTAGTTAAGAGGTAAACTAATGAAAGGATTTATCTTTCCGGTTTTTTTGTGCCTTTTCCTGGTGCTCGCCGCACACGGACAGAAGGTCACGCAAGGAACGCTCAACGCGATCGGCGCCGGAAACAAGCGTCTCGGTGAATGTCCGCTGAAACACACGGCCGTCAAGGCCGACATCGCCGGCTTCATTTCGCGCGTCACCGTCACGCAGGAATTCGAGAACAATTTTGACGGGAAGATCGAGGCCGTTTACGTGTTCCCCCTCCCGAACGCCGCCGCCGTCGATCGCATGACGATGCGGATCGGCGAGCGCGTCATCCGCGGACGAATCATGCGCCGGGAAGAGGCGCGCGAAGTTTACGAGGCCGCGAAGTCAAACGGCCAGGTCGCGAGCCTTCTAGATCAGGAGCGGACCAATATCTTCACGCAATCAGTCGCCAACATCATGCCGGGCGAGAAGATCTCGATCGAAATAAGTTACGTCGAAACCCTGAAATACGAAGACGGGCAATACGAATTCCGCTTTCCGATGGTCGTCGGACCGCGTTACAACCCGTCGTCCGTTAGTAACGAAGAGGCCGCGCGGATCATTCCGGCGTACGCCGCAACCCGCGCCGGCCACGACATCTCGGTCGAGTTGAACATTGACGCCGGCGTGCCGATCGAATCGATCGCGTCGAATTCCCACGAGATCGAATCCGCGATGCTTTCGCCGAGCAATCAATCGGTCCGGATCAAGGATTCCGACTCGATCCCGAACAAGGACTTTGTGCTTCGTTATGATGTCTCCGGAAAGCGGATCGAGGATGCGATTCTGACGCACAGCGCCGGAAAAGGCGGCTTCTTCACACTGATTCTTCAGCCGCCTGACAATCCGCGGATCGAGGACGTAACGCCGAAAGAGATCGTTTTTGTGCTTGATACGTCTGGTTCGATGTCCGGATTTCCAATCGAAAAGGCGAAGGAAGCGATGAAACTCGCGCTCGACGGGATGAATCCGCGCGATACGTTCAATCTCATTACATTTGCCGGCGACACCCACATTCTCTTCCCGGAACCGGCTCCGGCAACACCCGACAATCTGCAGAAAGCGCAGGATTTCCTTGCCTCGCGCAACGGCGCCGGCGGTACCGAGATGATGAAAGCGATCAAGGCGGCGCTCGATCCGAGCGATTCGCAGGACCATCTGCGCGTCGTGTGCTTCATGACCGACGGGTATGTTGGAAACGAAAACGAGATCGTCGCCGAGATTCAGCGTCATCCTAACGCCCGCGTGTTCAGCTTCGGGATCGGAAGTTCGATCAACCAGGCGCTTCTCGACAAGATGGCGGAAGAGGGTCGCGGCGAGGTCGAGTACGTCGGTTTGAAAGACGACGGTTCGGCTGCGGCGAAGAGGTTTCACGAGCGGGTCAGGAGCCCGCTCTTGACGAATGTGTCGCTCGATTTCGGCGATCTTCCCGCGGCCGACGTATATCCGAGGCGGATCAACGATCTCTTCAGCGCCAAGCCGATCATCGTCAAAGGCAGGTTCACCGGGCCGGCGGTCGGTTCGGTGACGATCCGCGGCAAGTTCCTTGGTCAGGAAACCGTCCGTGAGGTGCCCGTGCGTTTCACGGAAAACAATCCGGATCACGACGCGCTCGCCGTGCTCTGGGCCCGTGCCCGGATCGACGAACTCACACGGCAGGACTACACGACGCAAAATCCGGAAGTCACGAAAGCGATCACCGATCTCGCGCTCGATTTCGGATTGATGACGAATTTCACATCGTTCGTCGCCGTCGAAGAGCGGATGGTCACCGACGGCAGCCAGGCGCCGCGGAGGATCGACGTTCCTGTCGAACGCCCCGAAGGCGTTTCGGAAAAGGTCTACACGGACGTCGTCCAAGTTAGCGGCGAACGATCGAGCATCGTTTCGATGTCCGTCGAAGTCACGTCTGACTCGCCTTCGATGATCGACACAACGAGTTCTTCGGTCACGACGATCATTCGACCCGACAGTTTTGGCGGGCTCGGTACCGGTCGCGGCATCCAGGTCGATGGCTCAAGTTCATCCGAGAATACGTTTGTTATCGACGGAACCGAAGTGGAGAACTTCAGGACCGGGGCACTGAACAAGAACGATCGCGTTGCGACGAAGGGTAAGGTTGCGAAACTTCCGAAAGCAGCGGCTTCCGACGGTTCTAAATGGGACGGAACCGATCCGGTCGTGTTCGTCAGCGTCTCGGTCGATGCCAAGGGAACCGTTACCGAGATCAAGGCCACCTCCGGCAACGCATCCCTGCGCCCATTCGCCGAAGATGCGGCGCGCCGCACGAAGTTCAAGATCAAGCAGGGAACGGAACCCGTCGGACTGACCGGATCGATCAGTTACAGGTTCGAACGGTCTGGCAAGAAGGTTATCGGTTCGCCCACGATCGGCCGGTTCTCGATCAAATTGTCTCCGGCACAGGAACGCGAACGAAAGATTGCGGCGAAATACGCTGCCGCCGTTCGGGCGCTTCTGGACCGCATCAGTTCGAACACGAAACTGCGTCCGGACGAGTTTACGTACGTCAAGGATGGGAAGGCGGAACTGATCGTTCGGCTTACCGACCTTAAGCCGGAAACGATCGCCTTGTTGAAGAAAGCCGGCTTCGAGTTACTGACGGATGTTCCGGCGATAAACGCTGTGATCGTTCGGGTCGCGATCGAGAAGATCGCAACGCTTGCCGAACTCGATCAGGTGACCTTCATTTCGCCGCAATCCAATTGACCGGAGCGGATCCGGATCGCTCGTCACGGCGGGCGATCCAATGGTCGCACGCCGCGTTTGACTTACGGTCAGAAAGGCGAAAGTATCGAAGCTGGAGGCGATGTTATGAAAGTTGCAGCCAGCTTTTTTGTTGTTCTTTTTTTCGTGTCGCTGGCGTTCGGTCAGACCTACAAAACGTACTCGAACGCGCGGTTCGGATATTCGATCTCGTATCCTTCGAGCCTGCTCAAACCGCAGGGCGAAGCGGCTAACGGCGACGGTCAGGTATTCCGCGGGAAGGGCGCCGAAATGCGGGTATTCGGCAGCAACATGCTGCTCAATGAAACGCTTTCGGGCGAATACAGGGCATTGCTGCGTGAGAAAGGCTCGAGTGTCACGTACAAAGTCTTGAAGGGATCGTTCTTCGTAATATCCGGAAAATCCGGCGGCCGGATCTATTATCAGAAGACGTTTGAGAACGCGGACGGGGCGTTCATCACGTTCATGATCGAATACGACGAATCGCGCCGCGCGACCTACGACGCGGCGGTGACGAAAATGGTACGCTCTTTCAAGTGAGCGAACTCCGGATCACCGAGATCTTTCTCTCTGTTCAGGGCGAATCCTCGCACGCGGGACGTCCGTGCGCGTTCGTGCGCCTGACCGGCTGCCCGATGCGTTGCGTTTGGTGCGACAGCGAATACACGTTCACCGGTGGCGAAAAGATGTCGTTCGGTTCGATCTTCGAAACGCTCGAATCTTACGGCTGCACGCTGGTCGAAGTCACCGGCGGCGAACCGCTCGCGCAGAAGAACGCTTTTCCGTTCATCGCCGAACTTTGCGACCGCGGTTACGAGGTTCTGATCGAAACGGGCGGATTTGTTTCGACCGAGAACGTCGACCCACGGGCGAAGATCATTCTCGATGTGAAATGCCCCGCGTCCGGCGAATCCGAGCGTAATCATTGGCCGAATCTCGAGCGGCTAGATCCGTCAAAGGACGAAGTGAAATTCGTCGTCGCCGATCTCGATGACCTTGAATTCGCCTACGGAATCATAAAGAAGCACGACCTCGAATCGAGAGCGAAAGAGATCCTGATCTCACCGGTCTTTGGAACTCCGAAGTTGAAGGAAATCGCTGAAAGCCTCACCCGAAGCGGGAAAAAGGTGCGCCTGAATTTACAGCTTCACAAGTATGTTTGGGGGCCGGATGTGAATGGTGTCTAGGGAGAGTGGGTGAAGGGGAGAGTGGATATCCGGCGAATTTTCGTCAGCAAGTTGAGCGATGCAGAATCGGAGGCTGAGGAGACCCGCGTCTGGTTGGAGTTTTCTTTTCGATGCGGATACATTTGTCAGAGCGACTGCGACCGATTCGATCGAGAATATGATCAAGTACTCGGTCAGCAGGTCAGGATGATTAACGACCCAAACAAATGGACACCGAAGAAGTGAAGAGGAGCGCTCTCCCGCTCCCCCACTCTCCCGTTCCCCAACTCGCCATCGTTCTCGTTTCCGGCGGGATGGACTCCTGCGTGACCGCCGCGATCGCGCGCCGGGATTACGAAGAACTTGCGTTCCTCCACGTCAACTATGGCCAACGGACCGAAGCGCGTGAACGGCAAGCGTTCAACGAGATCGCGGATTATTACGGCGCTGAAAGGAGGCTAGACGTGTCGATCGAACACCTTGCGCGGATCGGCGGGTCGTCGCTCACGGACCGTTCGATGGAAGTCACCGAGGCCGACCTCGGGAACAAGGAGATTCCGACGAGCTACGTGCCGTTCCGGAACGCGAATATTCTCTCGATTGCAACGAGCTGGGCGGAAGTGATTGGCGCGCCTTCGATCTACATTGGCGCCGTCGCCGAGGATTCGAGCGGCTATCCCGACTGCCGGCGCGAGTTTTTCGACGCGTTCGAGAGAACTATCGAAGCCGGAACGAGACCTGGCACGATCATTCGGATCGTTACGCCGATCATTGATCTTTCGAAAGCGGAGATCGTGAAGAAAGGGATCGAGTTGGGAGCGCCGCTTGAACTCTCCTGGTCGTGTTATCGTAGCGAAGACGTCGCGTGCGGGACTTGCGATTCGTGCGCACTTCGCCTTCGCGGCTTTGCACGTGCGGGCATTGATGACCCGATATCTTACGCTATTTGGCCGGCGTACTGACTTCGGACATCGAAGCCTTCTTCGCTTCGAGCTCAGTGATTCGTTCTTTCAGTTCAGCGATCTCGCGGTCGATCTCCTCGATCCCGGTTCCTTCGTGGCTTAATTTGTGAAATACCGGCGTCACGATCGTCAGCGCCGCGACGATGATCGAGTTGATCCCGAAGACTCTCGAAATGAAGTCCGTGTTCGGGTTTATCAAATCCCAAATCACCAGAAAAATGATCAGCGTCAGCGTGCCGATGAAAAGATAAGCGGCGTAACGCGACCACAGGAACCGCCTGTCGAGACGTGCGAGCGAAAGCATTGAGAGCAGAGAACAGGAGACGGCGACGAGCGTCCCGGTGAATCCGAACCTTGCGAACCGCGATTCGTCGTTCACATTGGCCCAAAGAAAGATCACCCACAACGTCCCCGAAACGATTGCCGCGATGATTCCCGTGTACGGCAGAATCTTACCGCGGCCGGTTTCAAGATACGCGCCGCAGGCGAGCCCGAAAATGCTCGTCATCGTGACGATCGAGGTCGTGGCAAGGATCTTCTGTTCGAATTCTCCAAAGTTACCGAAGAGAATGACCGCGATCCCGAGCAATGCGCTGATCGCGACCGACGCGATAAGAATGTAAAGCGAAAGACGTTTGATGCTCATCGTTTCCTCCTGACTTAAACGACTTACGCGGCTTGGTTGTTCAAACTTCGAGGCGGGCCCGCGTGACTTTGAACCCGTTGAGATCGCCAAGCGCGCCGAATCCGATGTTCTCGGTTTGAAAGTAATCGATCGCGATCGAGCGTACTTCGTCGACTGTGACACTTTCTACCTTCCTAATTGTCTCTTCGAGCGGAATTTGCCGCCCGTGAACCATTTCCAGTCGGGCCAGCGTCGATGCGCGGTTGGCTGAATCTTCGAGTCCCAGCAGGATAGAAGACACGGTCTGGGCCTTCATCAGATCAAGTTCGTCCGGCGTGATCCCGTCACGGACTAACGACCGCATTTCTTTGAGCGCGATCTTCAGAACCTGCTCGGTTTGCTTCGGCGACGTTCCGGCGAATATCGTGAACACCCCGCAGTCCTGATACATCGCGGCGCTCGCGCCGACCGAGTAGGCGAGTCCTTTTTCCTCGCGGATCTTCTGCCATAGCCGCGAAGACGTTCCGCCGCCGAGCGCGTTAGCGAGGATGTCTGCGGCGTACCGACGTTCGCTCGTCGCCGAAACGAACGGCGTCGAGATGATCAGATGCGCCTGCTCGAGCGTTTTGTTCTTTTTCAGAACGATCGGAGCCGTCACATTTGGGATTTCGGATTTGGAATTGCGGATTTGCGACGGTTGAATGCCGAAATACGTGTTCGCGAGGTCGGCGATCTGACCGTGATCGACGTTTCCGGCGGCCGCGATGACCAGGTTCGACGGGCAAAACAACTCTTTGTGGAATTTCTTCGTTACGTCATGGCCGAAGGTGCGAACCGTTTTCGGCGTGCCGGCGATCGGGCGTCCCAACGGATGGCCGGGGAAGAGCTTTTCGTTGAAGATCTCGTGAAGGTACTCCTCGGGCGAATCGTCCGTCATCTTTATTTCTTCGATGATTACCCTTTGTTCGCGTTTGAGTTCCTTCTCGTCGAAAAGCGGATCGGTCAGAAGATCGGCGAGCAGTTCGAACGCCTTCGGCAACTCGCTGTCGATGACCTTCATCGCGAAGCCCGTTTCCTCGTGCATGGTGAAGGCATCGAAATTGCCGCCGAGCCGGTCGGTCTCGATCGCGATCTCGAGCGCGTTCCGCGTTCGCGTGCCCTTAAAGACCGCGTGTTCGATGAAATGCGAAATCCCGCTGAGTTCTTTGGGCTCGTGCCGCGCGCCGGTTTTGAAGAAAAATCCGATGGTCGCCGACCGCACACCCGGCATGCGGTCAGTAAGGATCGTCAGTCCGTTCGGGAATTTCGTTGTTTCGATCGCCTCGATCATTCTTCGCGAAGTAAGAATCTAGCACAAATGAGGTGTCGGAGGACAATTCGGGGTGCGGCCCGCTGGGATGACAGGCCGCGTGAAATCAAAAGTAAGGCTCGGCGTTTCGCCTGCCGCTGAAACCCGGTTGCGTTTGGGTGCCCGATGAGCGGAAGGGCTCGGAAATCCGGATCTCATTATCCTAAATCTCAGATCTCAAACGTGCGAGCTATGAGATTGAGTTCGAAATCACATAGGTTGCGTTGAGCAACATAAAACATTGTGAATTAATAACTTGCAGCTATTTCTGAGTCAAACCGTTCGAAAATTGCCGGATTCGTTCACCGTCCGGGATGCCAAAATCAACGATCGCCAACACGTTTTCCCACGGATCGTGGCGTTTGTCGATTCTTACGGCATCCCGTTTTTCTTCGGTGCGCCGCACACCGAAGGTCGAGATGAAACTGCCAAGAGTTTCGTCGGCCGCGCTTGCTTAGGCACCGCCGGATTTCAGGTCTTTCTCAGCCTTCGGGGCCGGATCCGGTTTCTGGACGATCTTTTCTTCGTTGTTGATACCGAGCTGCTCCATCACTTCGGGAATGCTGAGGCCCATCGCCTGCAACTGCTGCAGCAGTCCGAAGATCACCGACGGTGCCGTTTGCGCGAACCGATTGATACCACTGCTTTCGCCGTTTCCGTTGCCCTGATCGATCATCACGATCTTGTCGATCTTGCCAAGCGGTTCGGCCACGGCTTGGAAAACCGGGGCGCTCGATTCGATGATCGCCGGCAGGCGTTCGAGAATCGTCTGCAACCGGGCGGCATCATTGAATTCTCGCCACGCGGCGGCTTTTTCCTTGATCGCGACTGCCTCTGCCAAGCCCTGCGCTTCGATGGCCTTAGCTTCAGCAAGACCCTGCGCCTGCAGCTTTTCCGCCTCGGCAAGACCGAGTGCCCGGATCTTTTCGGCTTCGGCACGGCCTTCAGCTTCGATCGCCGCGGCGCGTCCGGCGCCTTCTTTCTGAAGCTTCTGAGCCTCGGCTTCGGCCTGGGCGATCTGCGCCTGCTTCTTGCCCTCCGCCTCGAGAATCGCTGATTCCTGCAAACCCTGGGCGCGAAGAACCGCGGCGCGCCGATCGGCCTCCGCCTGTTTGACGACGGTCGCTTCGAGTTCCTTTTCTTTGCGCAGGACCTCTTGCTCCTGAACCGCAATCTGTTCCTGAGTCCGGATTCGGTCGATGCGGACCTCTTCGGCAACGACTTCCTGCTGCGCCTTGGCGTCGGCGAGCGGTCCGGCCTGATTCGCCTTCGCACGCTCTTTCTGGATCTCGGCCTGCACCTGTGCTTTCTGGATCTCCGTCTCACGATTCGACTGGGCGATCTGCGCTTCGGTTTCGAGTCTCACCTTCTCGCCCTCCTGAAGCGCGAGCGAGGCTTTGATCTTCGAATCTCGGTTGGCCTCGGCCTGTCCGATCTCGGCATCGCGTTTAACCTCCGCCGTGCGGCGCTTGCCGAGCGCGTCGAGGTAACCCTCTTCGTCGGAGATCTCCTGGATCGTCAGGGCGTCAAGCCCGATACCCATTTTCTCGAGATCGACCGCCGCCTCGCTGGTCAGCTTTTGCGCGAAAGATTGCCGGTCGTTGTTGATCTCCTCGACCGTCAATGTACCGAGTATCGCCCGCAGATGGCCTTCGAGAGTCTGAAAAACCAGCTTGTGAAATTCCTCCTGCGGCATTCCGAGAAACCGCTCGGCGGCGGCACGAAGCGACGTGTCGTCGCCCTTGATCTTGACGTTGGCAACCGCCTTGACCGACACCGGCACGCCCTGTCCGCTGTAAGCACGCGTCGTCGTCAGCGGTACCGTGATCACGTTGAGATCGAGATATTCGACCTTTTCAAGGAAAGGTACGACGAGCGTCGCGCCACCCCGAACCTGGCGGTAACCGACGGTCGTGCCGTCGGTTAATCGACGCGTCCGTCCGGATATGACCGCGGCCTGATTCGGCGAGACCTTAATGTAGTTCTTGCTGAGCAGCATCAGAACGATGAGCAGTGCGATGAAAATGCCGGCGACGACGATGACGATCAAAACAATTGGTGATTCAAGCATTGGTTTACCTCTCTGGTTCTAATAATGAAAGCCGCAGTTAATCGGCCGTTTGTTGGTCCGCGAAGAGCGAGGCGCCGCGATCCCGTTCGGGACTGACGATAACGGCGTCACCGGAGATCGATTCGATGTGGACGATCGTTCCCGCGGGGATCGCCGAACCGTCGGCGGAACGGGCAAGTTTTTCGACGCGTTCCTCGCCGACCCGGCAAGCGATCTGACCGATGTGGCCTTCTTCGACGCTGACCACGACCTGCGCGGTTCTTCCGATCAGGTCTTCCTCGGTGACCGAACTCGTGGATTGCTGACGGTAAAGAAGGCGCCCAAGATAAAAGACCAGTCCGCCGAACAGGACTCCGCCGATCAAACCGAAGAACGTCGCGCCGACGGCAGCGAATCCAAGCGAAACGCCGATCGCACCGAAGCCGCCGAACGCGGTCAAAAAGATGCTGATCACGCGGCTGTCAAGCAAGCCGAAATCGTGCGCGCCGTCGAGATTCGTGTCAAAGTCAAAGCCCATCGCGTCGAAGAGATCGCCGATTACGAGCGACAACACAAGAAACAAGAATCCAAAACCCCCGATTGCCAAAAATATCGTGATCAAACCCATCGTTTTTCTCCGTGCGGCTATACTACAACGATTTCCGGATTTCACCTTGCCGCCCGAGAGGGCGACCCCAGACTATCTTCCAATCGCGTTGAAAAAGAGTGGAAACGTCGCCAGCGATTGGCCGCGGTACTGCGGCCGGAAGCCAAAGAGGACGATCCTGCCTTTGCCGACGTTGATCGAGACGAGCGCCGCTTTGCCGGCGATCTTCTCGGCGCCGAGCGCCCATCCTGAAAGAAGTATATCGGACGCCTTTTCGGGATACCGGGCGACGATCTCGACGTTCGTGTCGTCACTGGTCGTGACCTCAAACGCGGGTGAGTTCTCGAACCAGGCGATCGATTCGGCCGGCATCCCCTCCGCGATCGGATGCTTCGTATCAATGATCGTCCGCAGGATCGATCCCGGAATGTAGAAGTCCTTTCGCGGCAGGCCGTCGGTGACGTCGCGGACAGGCAGGCCGAACTCGCGGATCGCAAAGTCCGATGCGCGGTTCAGAAAGACTAGCGTCCCTCCGTCCTCGACGAACTTCCTGAGGTTCGCGACGCCGTCTTTTCCGATCCCGCCGGTCAGTTCGTCCGGCATCGAGCCTTTCGCGTAGCCGTTCAGGATCTGATTCGGATTCTGGTCGGGGAAGACGATCGTCCGGTATCTCGGGTCCTTCGCAGAAGCCGGGCGAAGTCTCTCGGGTAAATTTCCAAATGGCGGCTTCTTTTGGTTGAAATCCCCGGTTCGGATCTCGCTATCTGTAACACTCTCGAATTCTTCGCAAATCCCCATCTTCTCCAGCGTCCATCTAGTCCAGCCCTCGTCCATTACTGGAATTTGCGATCGATAAAGTCCGGTTTTGTGCTGTCCCAACATACAATCCGAGATCGCGTCCTCAACTCGGCCGTGTTTGATCCAATCGGGTTTGAAGGGGGCCTTGATCTCGCTGACTGACACATTCATCAGCAAATTTACACTATGCGCGGTTACATCGTACGGCGGAATTGGATTCTGATCCTTATCAAGTAAGTGGGGATATTCCTGACTCTCCAACATGGCCTTCGCAAACGCCCAATACGGCTGCCGGGATGGTACGATCACGGATTCCGAAGGGTACGTTGTGACGGAATCGAAGTAGCTCAGATCCTTGACCTTCGTCGTTTTCTCTCCCTTGGGAAAGCCGTATTGCACACCTGCACGTTCAAGAATACTCAGCAGAATAGGGACATTGTCCCCGGTCTTGATCTTGAGACCATACGTCTCCCCGTCTTTCCGCGGTCTTACCGCTTCCTTGCCGATCGCATAGAACCGTTTGAGCCAAGCCTCGCGATTGTCCGACGCATGTTTGAGCAGTTGGTGCGCCGCGGCGGTCATGTACTTCGTGATATCGGGGAGTCCCCATTTTCCGCCCTTCCAGATCGGACCGAAGTTCGGCGTTTCCTTCTTTGGATCGAAAAACAGACCGGGCCGGAGCTGATCGAACGTGACCTCGATCGGCGTCGCGAGCCTTGCGGACGCCGTTTCCGAAAGTATCCTGACGCCGCCGTGATAATGCGAATAGGCGCGCGCCGGAGTCCACGCGTCGTACGTCGAATCGGTCGTGATGCCCTCGAAACCTTTCTCGCGAAGAGTCGTCGCCATGTAATTCCCGAGTTCGGTGTAGCCCTCGACGATCTCCTTCGGAACGTTCGGTTCGACCGGTTTCATATACGGCGGCAGGAAAAGGCGTGCGCCGTTAGCGCCCTGCTGATGGATGTCGTGGACGATCTGCGGATGCCAGACGTTGTGGATCTTGTCGACGGTCATCTGAGTTTCGACCTGCGTGAACGCGTACCAGTCGCGGTTGTTATCGTGGCCGGTGTATTTGTGATAAAGCTCAGGCGGGCTCGTGCCCTCGTATGGCGTGCCGAGAGTTTTGTCGTACCAGTTCTTGACGATATCGACGCCGTCCGGATTGAGCGACGGCACGAGCAGGATGACCGTATTTTCGAGTATCTTCTTCGTTTCAGGATCGGTCGCGCGCGCGAGTTGATCCGCGATGAGCATCGACGACATCCACGCGCCGACCTCGGTCGAGTGGATGCCGCAGGTGATCAGCACGATCGTTTTGCCGTTCCTAATCAGCTCGGCGGCCGTTTTGTCGTTCGACCTGATCAACCGCGGATCGGCAAGTTTCGCGTTCGCGAGTTTGATCGCCTCGAGGTTCCTGAGATTCGCCGGGCTCGAGATAGTCGCGTAAACGAACGGCTTGTCCATCGTCGTCTTGCCGATCTCCTGGAATTTCACCCGATCGCTCGCCGCGTCGAGCTTCTTGAAGTAATCGACGATCTGGCTCCACGAGGCGAGCTTGCGGTCCTCGCCGGGCGTGAACCCGAGAACGTCCTTCGGCGTCGGGACCGTTTGGGCGAACGCGGAACAGGCGAAAAGAAGAAGAAATGCGACGAAAACGAGTCTGTTGATTCTCATGGCTTTGATTTGAGCTGAGTTTAGCGCGAGTGTGTCCGCAACGCCAAAACGGGGAAAATCAGGACTGAATCAACCGAAGACCAAATGTGAGACCCTTGCCCGCGAATCTCCGCCGATCGACGCGAATTGTCCGCAACGACATTTACCGAAACGAAATGGAAATCGCCCACGTGGTTCGCGAAACTGGCGAAAGTTCGCGCGCGAAGTCACCTATTAATTGCGTTCCTTGGGTCCAACGATGATTGACGATGCACATAATTTCTTCTATTATGTGCATCGTGGAACCCGAACATAAACGACGAAAGCATTTGATTCTCAATCAAACAAAACTCACGATGGCCAAGAGAATTTTGGGAGCAAAAACAGAAACCGAAACGATCGAGTTCGCTCTTGACAGAGTGATTTCTGAAAGCGAAAAGGACAGACTCACAGATGAAGCGACCGAACGATTCCTGAGGAGCGGAATCGACATTCACGACGTGTTCGGCGCGCTGGAAGCGAAATGACTCAAAAGATCCTATTTGACACCTCATTCTACATTCGTTCATTAAGACAAGACGATCGCCCGAACTTACGAAACAGTTCTGGCTCGACGAACCGGATCTATCTCTGTGCGGTTGTGGTCGAGGAACTGTTCGCCGGCGCCGCCGACACGAAAAGCCTGAAGGCTCTGCGAACATTTGAAGAGAGCTTCAGCAAAGTCAATCGGCTGATCGTACCGAATCAATCGGATTGGACTTCGACTGGTCTGATTTTGAACAAAATCGGGCGGAAGTATGGTTTCGACCGAATTGGCAAACAGAAACTAACGAACGATGCGCTTCTTGCCGCTACCGCCGGAAGGCTCGGAATAAGGATCGTGACTGCGAACGCCCGGGATTTCACGTTGCTCCGCGAGTTTCGAAACTTCGAATTCGAAGTCATTTAAGAGCGCTTTCTCCCGGATCCGCGTGCATCCTTTCAGGAAACCCGGTCGCTGCCGCTCCCGGTTCTGACAGCGCCGCTCCCGGCCACTGCTCACCGTTCACGGCTTACCGCTCACTGTTCCGTCGCTCGATCTTCATCCGCATTCCGTATTTCGGTCGCAGCGTGATCATCGGCTTGAGTCCGATCTTTTGTTCCGGATCGAGTCTGAGACGCCAGTTCCGAGCGATCGACGCGATCAGCAAGATGCCCTCGGTCCACGCGAACTGTTCGCCGATGCAGCGCCGGACACCGCCGCCGAACGGGAAATAGATGAATCGGTTCGACGCCTCTTTCACCGACTGATCGAACCAGCGTTCCGGTTCGAATTTCAAAGGCTCGTCCCAAAATCGCGGATCGCGCTGTGTCACGAACGGCGAAACGAGAACCAATGAATTGCGCGGAACGTCGAAGCCGCCGAACGCATGATCTTCGGTCGAAAGCCGCCCGATCGCCCAAGCCGGCGGATATAGGCGCATCGACTCGGCAAGCACCGCTTCCGTGTATTTCAAGCTCGGCAGGTCCTCGACCGTCGGCGCGCGGCCGCCGAGCACGCGGTCGAGTTCTTCATGCAGCTTCTTTTCCGCCGCGGGATTTTCCGAAAGCAGATACCACGTGAACGTCAGCGCGTTCGCCGTTGTCTCGTGGCCGGCGAGGAACAGCGTCAGGGCTTCGTTCCGAACCTGCTCGTCGGTCATCCGTCCGCCGTCGTCCTCGTCACGCGCCGCGAGCAGCATCGAGAGCAGGTCGCCAGTGTTCTCGCCGGATTCGCGCCGCTCGCGGATGAACTTGTAAATCACGTTGTCGAGCGTGTCCTTCGCGTTCCGAAAACGACGCGTTTGCGGCAGCGGGATCTTTTCGAGAAATTCGGAAAACGGTAAAAGCAGGTAATTGAACAGATTGATGAGATTCGTCATCGCCTGCCCGACTTCGTCGGCGTCGCCCTCGACATCCGCGCTGAAGAGCGTCTTCGCGACGATCTGAAGTGTCAGCCGCATCATTTCCTGATCGATATCAAGCGTCTCGCCGTCCTTCCAGCGATCGGAAAGGCGCTCGCCGTATTCGACCATCGACCGCGCGTAGTCAGCGATCCTTTGCCGGTGAAAAGCCGGCTGGATCATGCGCCGCTGGCGCAGATGGAACTCGTGCTCGGCCGTCAAAAGCCCATCGCCGAGAAGCCGTTTGGCGCGCTGGAGCGCACGTCCCTTGACGAATTTATGGTGCGAAACGACGAGCATGTCGCGCACCATTTCGGGATTGTTGAGAAAGTAGGATCGTTGACCGCCGAGACGAAACGTGGTGACGTCGCCGAGTTCGGCCAAATCCGACAAGAACTCCGTCGGACGGCTCCGAAACTTGATGAAATGACCCCCGAGGATTCCCGGCTTTACGCTTGGCGGAACTAAGTTTGCCACGGATTGATTTTAGCAGATTCGACTCACCGCTCCGGCACTGAAACGTGACACTTTGTGGACCGCGACGCTCGCCGTTACATGGATTTAATTCACCGTATTTCGAGTTTTTGCCCCAAAACTGCTATGTTTTTACGTATGACAGAAGTGAAACCGATGAAGATCAAACCCGATATCCGTGCGATAACGCGTCTTGTTCCGCCGAGCGGCAACCTCGTTCAGGGACAGTCGGAACTCCCGATCGATCCGCAGCTCGCGAAGGAAGCGGCCGAGATCATCGCCGCCAGCCGAAATCATTACGGAGCTTCAGAGGGCGACGCCAACTTGCGGCGTGCAGTCGCGGAAAAGATCGCCAAATACAACGGCGTCATGGTGGACGTTGACGCGAAACCGATCGAAGTGATGATCACCAACGGCGGCACCGGCGCGCTCATCGGCATCGCCATGAGCTATCTGCGCGGCAAGTCGGCGCTCGTCTTCGAGCCTTACTATCCGTATCACCGTCGTATTCTCGAAGAGTTCGGCGGCAAGACCGAAACATTCGAACTGGACCGACACCTCGGCTTCGACAAGGATGCGCTGCTCGCGCGTTGCCGTGAACTCAAGACGCGCGCGGAGTTTCCGCTCAAGGCGATCGTTGTTTGCTCGCCGGCGAATCCGTCCGGCAAGGTGATGTCGCAGATCGAGCTCGAAGCGATCGGCGCGGTCGCCCAGGAACTCGACCTACTGGTGATCTCTGACGAAGTTTACGAGCATTACGTTTCTGAGGACCACCCGCATATCCCGATCGCGACGCTTCCGGGAATGTGGGACCGCACGATCACGGTCAATTCGTTCTCGAAATCATGGAATATCTCCGGATGGCGTCTTGGCTACTGTTACGGTAAGGGCGAGTTGGTGCAAAAGGTCAACAACGCTGCGAACGTCGTCTTTGTTTGTCCGGCGACGCCGCTCCAGGCCGCGCTGGCTAAGGTGTTGATGGCGACTCCGGGATATTACACGGCGCTGCGAGCAAAGTTTGAAGAGAAGCAGAAGTTCGTATCCTCCGCGCTGACCGAACTCGGATTCGAGATCATGAATACCGGTTCGTCGTTCTATCTTTGGTCGCGGATCCCGAAACAGTTTTCGGACGCGCTGAAGTTCAACGAGATGCTGATGGAGAAGGCCGGTGTCGGAATGGTGCCGGGCAGCGCGTTCGCCGACTCCGACAACTGGGACGCGTTTGTCCGGATCTGCATCGCCCGTGAGGATTCCATTCTTGAAGGCGCGATGGAGAAGTTGCGGGGCGCTTTGAGGTAATAGCGGAGTCCAGGTTCAAGATTCAAAATTCAAGAATCAAGAACGACTGAAAACGCGCAGCGATTGTGTAAGATGCCGTTCGATGTCTATCGGACGGCATTTTGTTCGAGCGAAATGAATTTCAACGACTTCGACGATTTCGGCATCAAAATTCCGACCAATCGAAATGGTTTGGAACTTCTTGAATCTTGAATTTTGAATCCTGAATTTGCTGCTCATCAATGCTTTCAATCGTCTTCAGAATCCTCGGCTACGGACTCGGAACCGCCGTTCTTTTTATCGGCGGTCTTTACGGGTACGCCGCGTTGCAGACCGGAGTCCCGGCTTCGGACAAAGAAATCTTCAAGGAACTTCCGAAACGTACTCTCGTGTTCGCGCATCGCGGCG
>JAKQII010000350.1 GCA_029557535.1 Acidobacteriota bacterium | reverse complement strand
TTTTTGTCGTGCTTCGGCGGACGTCATCACCGGGATAATCTCGCACGTCATAATATCGTCCCAATTTTTCGTCCATTCCGCGAACAGCGAAAAGTCGTCGGTTTCCATCAACTGAAAACAGCGGTCGAGATCCTCGTCGATCCAACTCGAGACGTACTTGAGCCCATCGGGCATCATCCGGCCTTTCTCGTCAAAGCGACGGTAGATCTCGTTCGCGTCGAGAAATTTTTCGATGACCATGTAAAGCATGAGCGGTTCAAGATTCCAGTGATTCCAAGGATTCCAACTACGTTGAAGCCCGCCAATTTTTGGAATTTGGAATTCCGCAGGATTGGAATTATGGAATCTTCACAACGATCTTCCCGAAATGCTTCGCCGAACTCAGGTATCGCAACGCGTCCGGCGCTTCGTCGAAGCCGAAAACGCGGTCAATGACCGGTTCGATCCGGTGGTTCGCAAAAAACGCGTTCATGTCCTCGAACATCTTCCGCGATCCGACGAAAAGCCCCTGAAGCCGGATCGATTTCATGAACAGCGGTATCCAGTTGACGGGCGCGTCGCCGGCGAGTACGCCGACGAGCGCGATATGTCCGCCCATTCTGACCGCCGCGATCGATTTCGACATTGTCCCGGCACCGCCGACCTCCAGAACATGATCGACGCCGCGCCGATCCGTCAGCTCGGAAACTCGTTTTTCCCAATCCGGTGTCTCGCGATAGTTTATCAAATCGTCGGCACCTAATTCCCTGGCCTTTGCGAGTTTCTCGTCGCTGCTCGACGTGATGATCACCCGCGCGCCGAAAGCCCTTGCGATCTGAAGCGCAAAGATCGACACACCGCCTGTTCCCTGCAACAGAACGGAATCGCCGGCCTTGAGACCGCCCGAAACGACGAGCGCGTGCCACGCCGTGACGGCGGCGCACGGCAATGTCGAAGCCTGTGCGAAATCGAGATGATCCGGAATGCGGACCAAGGCCGATTCGTCGAAGCAACCGAATTCGCGGAGGACGCCGTCACGGTCGCCGCCGAGGGCCGTCCGCGCCTTTTCGAAAGAGATCCCGCCGTCGATCCAGCCTTGAATGAAGATCGGGCAAACACGGTCGCCGACCTTCCACTTCGTGACTTCGGAACCGACTGCCGTGACCTCACCGGCCCCGTCAGAGAACGGCACGACCGGCAGCTTCAGGCGCGGATTGTAAAGGCCTTCGACCATCCGCAAGTCGCGGTAGTTCACTGACGCGGCGTGGAATTTGACGAGCACCTCACCGGCTGCAGGCGCCGGAAGTTCCCGCTCGTGCGCCGCGAGCCGGTCGACCCCAAATTCCGTTATCTCGTATGCTTTCATAAAGTTAGCCAGCGAGTTCAGTTCGACGACATCGTTGAACGTTGCCCCCCAAAGATTCAAGATTCAAGATATTCAAGATATTCAAGATTCAAGATTCAAAAGCCGTCAATGCTGAATCTTGAATTCTTGAATTTTGAGCCTATTCTCCCTTTTTCAGCAGGCTGTCGACCGAGACCGAACCGCCGCCGGCGAAGAAAAGGTAGAAGAACACGAAGCAGTAAATGACCGCGAGTTCGCCTTTGTTTACGATCGGGAGGAACGCATTTGTCCCGTGCGCCATAAAGTACGCGACGGCCATCATTCCGCTCAGGATGAATGCCGTCCAGCGCGTGAAAAGACCGATCAGTATCAGGATCCCGCCGCCGAGTTCAAGAATTCCGCCAACGATCATGAGCGGCGAGAGCGATCCGCCCGGATTTTGGGAGGCCGGAAAGCCCAGCAGCTTTTGCGAGCCGTGCCAAAGAAAAAGAAACCCCGTAATGAATCGCAGCAAACTCAATATCCGTGGTTGCCACGATACCAGAAAATCGTTCATAGAATTCTCCTAATTAAAGGCGTCGGCCAAAACCGCCCGCCGATCAAGCGGTTGCGGCCCGGCAGGCCGTTCCCCAGGTTTTCAGAAGACCTTCGAAGTCTTCAATGATCGAGCGCTGTTTGTCCTGATTGTACCAGCGCTGCATTTTTTCGGTCAGCGATTCCTTTCCGACGCCCGCCGCGCGAAGTTCCTCAAAATAAGCCTGTCCGGCCGCCGGACGCGGTCCCCACGTGCCGATCACTGATAGATCCGAGGCATTGAGCGCGATCAGCTTCGGAATCGATCTGGCGCCGTTGGTCAAAAACGCGTCCATCAGCTCCGGATTCTCGTCGCGCAAAACGTAGCGCGCCTCGATGTTCTCCGATTCCGACGCGATCCGCTCGATCACCGGCACCGACTGTGCCGCGTCGCCGCACCACCCCTCGGTCAGAACAATCCAGATCATCGGTCTCGCGTTGTCGCGCAACGCCGCCTTCAAAGAAACGCCCAGTTCGGTCGTCTTTTCGATGCGACGCATCCGCTGGCGGTTCAAAAGACTGTATTTGTAAAGCGATTCGGACTGTTTCGGCCCGGTCGATTTCCCTTCGGCAATCAAACGGTCGATCAGCGATGTGTACTCGGAATAGGTCATAGAACGCTCAAGATATGCTTTCATCGGTCCCCCGTTTCAGTAATTCGATCTCCTTTTCCAATTTTTCAATATGCTCGTAAACCGGACGGACCATCGCCTCGACCTCGTCCATCGTGTACCGCGGCGTGATATGTTGCGGGCAATTCCAGTCAAAGGCTTCGACGTCAAGAATCACGGCTCTTTCGATCTTCGCTTTGTAGTCTTCATGCCTCAGCGATCGGATCAATTCCGGATCGTCATCGACTCTCGCCCGGGCGAGAATCTTCAGCCGCCGCCGGTTTGCATAGTCCATCAGGAAGAGCGCGGCTTTGTCGTTGCCTCTCAGATTCCCAACGCTGATGTACTGGCGGTTGCCACGGAAATCCGCATAGCCGACCGTTCGTGCGTCGATCACCTTCAGAAATCCGCGCGGACCGCCGCGATACTGGACATACGGCCAGCCTGTTTCGCCGGCCGTCGCCAGATAAAAACCATCCCTTTGCTCGATGAAGTCGAACTCGGCCCCGGTCAGTTCGGCCCGGACCTCCTTCGCCGAATCGGAACGTTCATAGATCGACCGCGTTCCGAATTCTGATTGAACCGCCTTCACATTGGGTGTGAAGGCGATCTTGTGAAACTTTGACATTCAGGTTTCTCCGCGGCTATTGAATGAACCGCTGCCAGAATCCGCTGTTGCCGATCAGCCACCAGTAACCGCTGATCGTCGCCGAGGTCAATTTTGCCGCGAGCGCGCTGATCATCTTCATAACCCCTCACAGTCTCACGACAAGGTCTTCGCGGCGCGCCCTAACCTTCGGGAGCGGCGCAAGCCAGTCTTCGTTTGATCGATAGCCGATTGCCGCGACAACGACCGCCGAGTATTCTTCGAGACCGAGAATCTCATTGAATTTCGCCGCGTCGAACCCTTCCATCGGCGTCGCATCGATCCCGAGCATCGCGGCCGTTTCAAGCAGAAACCCGAGCGCGATGTATGCCTGCCGCGAATTCCAGGCCTCGATGAATCCGCCATCGATCGCCCGCTTCGCCGAACCGTTGATCACCTGCTCGTAATCCGCCAGGCTTTCGCGCTCGACCTTCCGGACCTCGGCCACGCGGTCGATGAACTTTGCGAGATCGTCCGGCGTCAGCAACTTTTTGTACGCGAAGACCGCGAGATGCGAACTGTCGGTGATCTGCGGCTGGCCGTAGGCCGCTTCGCGAAGCCGTTCCTTGATTGCCGGATCGGTAATGACGATCAGCTTGAACGGCTGCAACCCGAAGCTTGTCGGCGCCAGCAACACCGAATCCTCAAGCACGTTCCAATCCTCTTCCGAGACGGTCCGTGTCCGGTCGTACTGTTTGACCGCGTACCGCCAATTCAATTGTTCGCGAAGTTCTTTCTGCGAAATTGTCTTTGATGTCATTTGTAACCTTCCCTTGTTCACTGTTTTGTAACCTTCTTTGATACAGAAATGGTCAAATTTTTTTGACCTAAGAAACCCGCACGACAGATTCTTCCACCGACTCGATCACATCGCGCAACGTGTATGACGCAAGTTTCTCTTGAACGACGAGATCGATTTCCGACTGCAACCCACCGAGAACGCGCTGGATGTTTCGGCCGATCGGACAATCCTGATCAGGAGTGTTCGGATGCATTGAAAACACCTCGCTCGTCGAAACCGCGTTGAAAACTTCAAGCAACGAGATTTCCTCCGGCTTTTTCGCGAGACACGTGCCGCCGCAGGCTCCGGTTTGGGAGACGACGAGATTCGCTTCGTGCAGACTGCACATCAAACGCCGGATAACGACCGGATTCGTGTTCACGCTTTTCGCCAGGTAGTCAGACTTCACACGCTCGTCACAACTCCGGGCGAGCATCGCCAGGACGTGGACCGCGATCGAGAATTGACTGTTTGACGCCATAACTGTAACAAGTATAGTTACAGATATTCGAAGTTGTCAAGGCGAATTGTCTACGGGGAAGATTTCCGCTTGTTTTCGCGAGAATCTGTGCGGATGCGCGGACCTATTTGCCGCCAAGAAGTTGCCGGAGTTCGCCGATCGATTCGTCCGAAATGAGACGGAAAGTGCGCAGGCGCGGATCGCCGTTGAAATGCTCGGCCGTGGGCGCGTCGCAGATTATGAGCGTCGCCGCGTCGAGACCTTTTCGCCAGCCCGACTCGCGCGTCGATCTGACGATCAGGCTTTCGGCATCAATGCGCGCGGCGATCAGAAACGTGCGGGCCAATAACAGGAATTTGTCCCAACCCGAGAGGACGGCGATCAGATCGGTTTGCGAAGGGCGATTCTCGATCGACATCGCGCCGGCGACCGATCTTGTTTTGAGAAAATGACATTCGACGTCCGGCGCCAGCTTCGGTTTTTCATCGAACATCGCGGTCGCGATCGCGCCGTCGGCACCGTTGAATCCGGTGGTCGCTGCGCCGTCAACCCCGACACTGAGCGCCGATCTCAGTTCCGCGACGAGGATCTCGCGGTAAGATTCGTCGTCCTCAAGCAAAACAACCCGCGCCGGTGTCTCGCGGTCCGCGAACCGCGCCACGCAATCCGCCACGTCACTGACTGAAAAACCCCGCGATCGGGCGGATTCAAGGAACCGTGCAACGAACCGTTCGAGGCTCTCGCCCGATTCCGACGACTGCTCACAAACATAGAAGCCGCTTCCGTGCCGATATTCGATCCAACCGTCGTCGGCCAGTTCCCGATAGGCATGCGAGACCGTGTTCGGATGGACCGCGAACCGGCGGGCGATCTCGGCGGTGCTTGGCAGTTTGGCGCCGACATCAAGATCGCCGCTCGTGATCGCGAGCGTCACCTGCGCGACGATCTGTTCGCGGACCGGGACCTCGGAGTTCTTGGCGATCCAAAGCTTCATTCGGCGAGTTGTCCGATCATCCGTCCGACCAGCCCGAACGGTGATGAGGTCCGGCGTTCGAGGCCGCGGTCCGTGAATCTCGTCTCGACGAGATAGTTTGTCATGAACTGGAGATTTTCTTCCTTTTTCGTTCCGAGCAGCGCCGCCGTCTTGTCGGTCGCTTCGCGTCCGAAGGTCACGACCGTCGCGTTGTTGCCTTTGAATCGGGCGAAAGCCGCATTTGCTCCAAAGTTTTTACCGTCCGCGTTCGCCCTCAGACATTTGATCACGGCGTCGGTGTCGCCGAGCACGAGCTTTCCTTCGACAATCGCGAGAGCCGTCTGGCCGTCGCTGGATTTCCGGAACTCGAAACCGTCCCGCATTTCGGCCGGAACGGAAAAGTCGATTTCCGGAATGGATTTCTTGATCTGGACAGGATCCCTGATCGAAACGATCGCTGCGGAATCGTCGCCGTCGGCATCGAACGAGACGGTCCAGATCTCGGGCCCGACCGCGCTCAGGAACGTTTCGGCATCGGAAATGCCGTAGGGTTCGAGGAGGCTACCGGCGAATGCGACGATGATGCGGCCATTTTCTGCGGCGCCGTTCTTGCCGGCGACGAGCAGGAGACTGCGCCACGCGATCTGCGGACTCGCGAGACTGTAGCGGCTGGCAACAAAGGGATCGGACGGGATCAGCGTCGTCAGGTCCGAAACCGCTCCGGCAGGCTTCATGGTCTCTTTGAAAATCTCAGCCGTTTCGGGCTTCAGGTTGACTTGGTACTTGTCATCGATTCCGTTGTCGGACTTCGTCGCCGTCCACGCGATGTCCTTCACTGAATTGCGCACAAGTTCCGGAAACACACGGGCGATAAAGCTCCGCCCGTCCTCGTCATCCGTTGCCTCGACGGCGGTCGAGACGCCGGCGACGCTTGAAAGCTGCGCCACGCCGTCGGTTGTGACATAGCCGTACGCGAGCGACCCTTTCGACTGATTCGCCAGCCGCAGAACCGTCTCGCTTTTCGCCATGCTGTCCGCCTCTCCGCGCGCTGCGGCAAGACTTTTCTCGAGGACGGCTTCGTCGTTGCTGAAGAAAATCCGGCTGCCTGAAACGAATGCGAAAACCTTGCGCCCGTCCGTTGCCGTCCAAACGAAATATTTGCCGGTCGGCCTGTCGGACCGATCAAGCGTGACCTCGCCGCCGTAAGTTTCGTTGACAAAGTTTCCGAGCTTTTCCTCGACGAACTGCAAAGTGTATCGGTTCCAAGTATGCGTATCGGCGACGGCGACGAACTTCGGCTTGAAGTTGAGCACCGAGTTCTCGGTCGTAACCTGATTCTCGGAAGCCTCGAACCCCGTCACTGCGACCGCCAGCTGCATTCCGTTGACCGCCGAAAAATCGGTCTTGGAAATCATCGCCTGGTCAAAGACCTTGTTTTCCTGAAGAGATCTGAGGAGTCTTCCGAGGTCGTTGGTTTCGAGATAAACAAGCGTCTCCGAGGAAACCAATGCCCGCATTTCGGTCGGTGGCGAACTGCAGGAGGTCAGAAAAGAGAAAGTAAAAAGTAATGTCAGAACCGGGAGCGGTAGCGACCGGCAAACACTCAGTGCGACGCCACGGATCCCGGCCAAAACCGGGATCGGTAGCGATCGGCAAACACTCAGCGCGACGCCACGGATTCCGCCCAAAACCGGGAGCGTCAGCGACCGGGCAATCAAGCCTCGCTTTGAGTTGCGGTATTTGTTGACGCGGTCGATCACTTATCTGCAAAACCTCGACAGATCAATCTTCTCATTCGGCGCCCGCTGCCGTCGCCGGTTTTCACGCCGCCCGCTGACGCAGGCGGTACTGACATTTTACTTTTCCCCTTTTCCTTTTTACTTTATCCGTATGAACAAAGTTTTCGCGGATAACATTTTACAGGGAAAGGTCGCGTTTGTAACCGGAGGCGGAACCGGGATCACCGGCGGCGTGGCGCGGGCGTTCGCCGAAGCCGGGGCACGGCTCGCGATCACGTCGCGCAAGCAGGAGAACCTCGACGCGATGAAATCCGCCGTCGAATCAAACGGCGGAGAGTGTTTTTCGGTCGTCGCCGACGTCCGTGATTATGCGGTCGTCGAAAGCGCGATCGGTGCGACGGTCGAGCACTACGGCGGAATCGATATCGTCGTCAATGGTGCTGCCGGGAATTTTCTTTGCAAAGCAAATGAATTGTCGGCGAACGGCTTCGGAACCGTCGTCGACATCGACACGAAGGGCACGTTCAATGTCTGCCGCGCGGCCTTTGAGGAACTCAAGAAATCGCGTGGACAGATCCTGAACATCTCGGCGACGCTGCATTACCTCGCGACGCCGATGCAGATCCACGTTTCGGCGGCCAAGGCCGGAGTCGACGCGATCACGCGTAACCTTTCGGTCGAGTGGGGACGCTACGGCATCCGCGTCAACGGCATCGCACCCGGTCCGATCGAGGACACCGAGGGAATGAAGCGGCTGTTGCCTCCCGAACTCAAGGAAAAACTCACGAAGCGGATTCCGCTTCAGCGTTTTGGCCGGATTTCCGATATTGAAAACGCGGCATTGTTCTTGGCATCCGACGCGGCGAATTATATCAATGGCGTGACGCTCGTCGTCGACGGCGGCCAGTGGCTGCTCGGCACAAGCCTTGGGTAAGATTGGAGCGTAAGTGTCCCGCTTGCAA
>JAKQII010000327.1 GCA_029557535.1 Acidobacteriota bacterium | reverse complement strand
CGGAGTCGGTGTCGGACGGACAGGCGTCTGAGTCGTCGTCGGCTGCGTCGTGTTGTCGGTGACCACCACCGATCTTGTCGGAGTTGGAGTCGGCGTCGGATTGCTGACGTTTGTTCGCGTCGGAAGAACCGTCTTCACGGTCGAAATCCCGTTTGTGCCGTCAAACTCGATCGACTCTACTTCGTCCGCAAAAAAGACCATCTGGCGCTGTCGCTGTCCTTCGCCGATCTGAACGGTGAACTTACCATCGCCAAAGCTGATGATCCTTCCCTTGATGATGCTGCCGTCCTTAAGGCGGATCGTATCGCCGAAGGCGAGAAGGACGACCGTCAGTATCAGCGCGAGCGACGTGAAGATACGAACAAAACGAGATCGAAAATACATGGTTCCTCCAGCGACCGAAGCGATCAGACTGCGGTCGCGACATTCGCAGATTTGTCGGGTTGAATCACGGAAACGGCTTCAGGGATTCCGGCCGAAAACATGTCAAAAGATGAAAATAAAACGGCTCAAGTTGCAATCGAAACGCGGCTCGGATTCGGGAGAAATTATACACGATGCGAGATGCGTTGTGAATTTGTTCGGTTGGGGGCGGGCCGAAGATGGGCGATCCGAAAACCGGCGCCGCGCCTTGGAAAAGCAAAACGCTTTTTCGCGCAAAATGCTCATAATCAGCACTTTCGGCGACCGAGAATCTGCGCTAGAATGAAATCAACTAGTAGTGTTACCAAATCTTATACAAAAAGAGGAAGTTATATGAGCGCAATGGAAGACGGCCACAGCTTTTTGGCCAGCGTCGACCGATATTACGACAAAGCGGCAGCCCTAACCGTTCACGCGGAAGGACTTTTGCAGCAGATCAAGACCTGTAACAGTGTTTATAAGTTCCAATTCCCGGTGCGCCGGGGCGATGCATACGAAGTCATAACCGCATGGCGCGCCGAACACAGTCATCACAAACTCCCTGTCAAGGGCGGAATCCGCTATTCCGAGGAGGCAAATCAGGACGAGGTCATCGCGCTTGCGACATTGATGACATACAAATGCGCGATCGTCGACGTTCCGTTCGGCGGCGCGAAAGGTGCGGTGAAGATCAATCCGCGCAACTACTCGGTGGATGAACTTCAGAGCATCACCCGCAGGTACACGGCCGAGCTGATCAAGAAGAACTTCATCGGTCCGGCGGTTGACGTTCCGGCCCCCGACTACGGAACCGGACCGCGCGAAATGGCGTGGATCGCCGACACGTATCTTGCGTTCCATGGCGACCAAATCGATGCGCTCGGTTGCGTCACCGGCAAGTCTGTTTCGCAGGGCGGCGTCCGCGGACGCACGGAAGCGACCGGACTCGGCGTTTTCTATGGACTTCGCGAAGCATGCTCGATCGAGGAAGACATGAAGAAGATCGGGATGACGACCGGCCTGGCGGGCAAAACGGTCGTTGTTCAGGGGCTCGGCAACGTCGGCTATCACGCCGCGAAGTTCTTTGCCGAGGCTGACTCGAAGATCATCGCGCTCGCCGAATACGAAGGCGCGATCTTCAACTCGAACGGGCTTGATCTTGAGGCTGTCGTCAAACACCGCAAGGAAACGGGTTCGCTCCTGAATTTCCCGGGCGCGACAAATCTTGGGTCGCGCGATGAAGCGCTCGAACTTGAGTGCGATATCCTGATTCCCGCCGCGCTTGAGAATCAGATCACTGCCGAGAACGCTCCGCGCGTCAAGGCGAAGATCATCGGCGAAGCCGCCAACGGCCCGATTACGGCCGACGCGGAGGCGATCCTCGATGCGAAAGGGATCATGGTCGTTCCGGACGTTTACATCAACGCCGGCGGTGTCACGGTCTCCTATTTCGAATGGCTCAAGAATCTCTCGCACGTGCGTTTCGGGCGCATGGGCAAGCGGTTCGAACAGGGCGCTTACGAAAAGATCCTGACGATCGTCGAACGCGAAACGGGCCGCAGCCTGACCGCTGACGAGCGGCGCGTGGTCGCCCGCGGGGCGGACGAACAGGACCTCGTTTACTCGGGTCTCGAGGAAACCATGATTTCGGCCTACCACCAGATCCGCGAGATCAAGATGCGCAATCCGAACGTCGACAATCTTCGGACGGCGGCGTTCATCAACGCCATCGACAAGGTGGCTTCGTGCTATATGGAACTCGGAATTTTCCCGTAAACTCCGTCCTTCGGTCTCCGTCGGTCATCACGGCCGGCGGAGTCCGACATCAGTTGCCGTTGCCTGACCTGCATTTGCGATTTTCGAATTGCAATTGATGAGTCAACCGACGCGAGGCTTGCTTCGCTTCAACTCGGGCCGTTGTATTCATCGCCTTAGCCGAATCCCTTCCACGTCGACCTCGAGTTCCCGATTTAAGCGGGCGCTGAGCGCCTCTTTCTTCATTGCGAATATCTGTGCTCACTTGACATAAAGTGGTGGCCAACTCGATTCGGATTGCCCGGATCCCCAACGCGCCTCAGGCTTCGTCAAATCGAAAATCCAAAATCGCAAATCGAAAATGGAGAGGCCAATCGCAAATCGAAAATCGCAAATCCCAAATGGCGAGGCCGTCCTTCTCGAACGCTTTCAGTACTGAATCGGAGAGAAACTTGAATCTGATTTCGTCCATAACCCCGGAGTTCGCGGCTCCGGGGATTATGTTAGGAAGTTAGCGTCACTTATTGTTTCGCTGGGTTCCATTACGCAGAAATAGATTCCGTTGGTCTTTCGTAGATACCTCAACATCAGCGATTCAAATCGCGAATCGTTGCGATTGACATCGAATATAGGTTGGATCCGCCAGCAACGAAGATATTGCCGTCACCGGTTACCTTCATTGTGTCGAAATTCCGAGTCCCCCGGTCCTGCAAAACAACACGCCACGACGCACCCGAATCGGGAGAATATGCCAACGCGGCGAATTGCTTCTTTTGAAGGCTTTTCTTCGGTGTCTCGGTAAGCGTGTAACCGCATGCCAGAATCTCGTGTTTCGAAATAAATCGCATCTGGGACGAATTGAACCGATTCGCGTCGGTCCAGCGCCATTTTCCGGGAGATTCGCGGGTCATGAGGTGAGAATCGTCACCCTGTTTGTTCGAACCCGCTCCCATGATCAATCGATCCTCGCCGGCATCGAGAATGTGGAACGCTAAATGTCCCGCCTCGATCGCATCGATCTTGGACCAGGTTTTGCCGCCGTCTTTCGACTCGATCAGGTTCTTCGTTTCCAGAATCAGCAATCGCGATCCCGAAACAAACAAATCCACCGCGGCGGCGCCCCATGATTCGTCATTCAACGCATTGATGGCGTCGTCATTTAGAGACCAAGTCTTTCCGTTATCGGTGGTATGCAAAATGACGATATGGCTCACGTTCGAATTGAGCACCCGGCTTTCGGTCGTTCCGAAAACCCGCTCACCGTCATCGCCCGGTCGAATCCCGAAAAACGTGACGTCACCCTCGAATGAAATTTCCCATGTCAGGCCGCCGTTGTATGTCGTCAGAATCGCGCCTTTGTCGCCCGGTCCCGCGACGGTCTTGACGTTGAGCAGGATAAACCCCAGGTTCTCATCACGGAACAGTATTCCGACCGGTTTGCCAGAGAGCGGAAGTTTGACCGACCCCCACTTCGATCCGCCATCGTCGGTTCGGAAAAGCGCTCCGGACGTGTCAATGACAAAGCCCCGATTTGAATCGATGAATTCGATATCCGAGATTGCACCAACCGGGACTCGGCGTCTTGTCGGATTGCTCCGCAACGCCTCCGGACTGATCGTCGATACCTCTACACGAGTCCGCTCCTCATACGGAGGCAAGGTTGGACGCGGAACCGCCGTTGAAGTTGGAGATGTAACAGGCCTGCGTTCCGCAACACTGCCTGTTTCAATCCCGCATCCGAAAAGCAGACAAACAACGCCTAGAAACGTCATCAAACCGAAAAAATTAAGTGAGTCGTCCATTCTTGTCAACAAGCCCTCCGAACACGCAATTCTCGAAGGCCGCTCCCGCGTCCTTATCCCTATCGACTGCAGTAAACCTCTTTCCAAGCAACATATAAATGGAATTTCCGAGTTCATGAATCTGTGACGCCAGAATTGCGACGCTGTTTTTCAGGTCATTTGCTGTGTAATTCCGCACAGGCCCCACCTTCTGATTCACTCTCGTTCCATTCGATAACGTTCCTACCAAATCGCCTGAGTAAAAGGTCGCGCCCAGATCTCCGCCCCCAAAGGCCACTAAATCTTTGCCGCTAAAGCTCGTTACGTCATTCGTGATCAGGTAGTTTCCGACACCTGCCTGATGAATACCATCTCTAAAAATAGCGCTGCCGGTGATTTTGGCAGATCCGTCCTTACCCTTTGATGATGCAACAAAATTCGTTATTGTGACGCCGAGCGCCTCACCGCATGTTTTTACTTTATCTTCAATGCCACCCCCTCCGCCACCTCCGCCGCCCGGCTCGATAATAGGACCGGTGTATGGGGTGTGTGGCGTGATCGTGTTTGAGGTCTCCACGCACAAATAATACGAAATTACCCAGTTCGAATGCTCCTCGCTCCATCGATATACTGGAACACAGCCGGGTCGACCGGCTTCATACATCAGTAACCCGCTTGGATCGACGAAATTCGTCGGCTGATTCTCAACATACGAATACCGGTTCCAGCTTTGAGGGTTTCCCACCGATGCCGAGCCGTTGTAGGGGTCGGGCGACGTCCAGCGTCCGGCGCGGTTTTCGTTTTTGCGGAACCATGTGTGGTTGAGGCCGGTCGCAGAATCTTTCTCGGTCAGGCCGTAACCTTGACGGTTCGTCGCGGTGGCGCCGTAGCCTTGGGTTGTCGTTCTCAGCCCGACTCCGGAGGCGATGTCTTCGCCGAACGCCTAATGATCCGTCCGGGATTTAACGTACCCGCCGGCATTCACTCCGGCGCGGACCGATCCCTGCCAGTCCTGCATGAAGTACTTCACGCCGCCGACGTCCTGCGCGCTTATTCCGCCGTATTCGGCGACGATGTTACCAAACGCGTCATAGATCACGAATTGCCAAACATCATTGACCTTTTCGGCCACCCTGTTCCCGAGCGCGTCGTAAACCGAAACCGCATCGGGCGTGTTCGACTGCGAAGATACGACCATCCGTCCGTTGGCGTCGTAGGCAAGCCCGAGAGCCCGGAACTTGTTGTCGGTGACAACCTGTCC
>JAKQII010000301.1 GCA_029557535.1 Acidobacteriota bacterium | reverse complement strand
ATTATCGGATTCTCCCCGTTCGGGTCCACCGATATTAACGGATCATTCCTCACATACCCAAATAAATTAACATCCCCACCTTCGAAGCCGATCGGGTCTTCGGAGATGAATCGTCCGAGGTTCGAGTCATACCAGCGTGCCCGGTAGTAATGAAGTCCGGTGAAATCATCATATTCGCGACCCGTGAATCTGTACCTCGTCGCAAGATTCCCCGTCGCGTTGCCGAACGAGTCATACGACGCCGACGAAGTGACGTTCCCCGAACCGTCCGTAAGCGCGTTCGTCGAACCGAGCTGATCGGCCAGGAAGTACTTGACGTCCGAACCCGTCTGCACCCGCAGTTTGTTGTCAATTCCGGGACCGTTAAGATATTTTGTCAGCGTGCCGTTGTTGTCGTCAACAATTATATCGGCGCCGTCGTAGATGAATTTCGTGTTCTCGCGGCCATTGCCGGCGATCCGCTGGATCCGGCGTCCGAGCGCGTCGTATTTGTAGCGAACCGTCTGCTTCCTGGTCGCAGCCGAGACCATGCGGTTTTCATGATCCCAAGTGAATCTCCAGAATTCCTTGCCCTCGGACTTCGTCACCAAATTGCCGTTCGGATCGTAATTCATCGTCGCGGCCAACGTCGACGAAATCCTGTTGAAAGGCTGATAGTTGTATGTCGGACTCAGATGCGAGGCGGTGCGGTTGCCGACGCCATCGAAGCTATAGCTTTCGTTCGACGTGCCGTTGGTCATCGAAATCAGCCGGTCGACGTTGTCATATCCGAAATTACGCGTCTGCGACGGTTCGGCTATCTGCGAGATCTGATTCGCCGGATTGTATGAATACTGCCGATCGAAGAGTGTCGACGACGATGTCGCGTCCTTGAGCCGCGTCAACCGGCTCATACCGTCGTAATCAAACGTCGTGGTGACGCCGTTCGGAATCGACTTTGAGATCAATCGGTTTGCGATGTCGTAACCGAAAACGAAGTTCTGGCTGGCGGCGTCGGTCAGGGTCGTCAGTCGATTCGCGGCGTCGTAATTGTAGTTCGCCTGAACCGCCGAATCGAGTTTGACCTGCGTTCTGTTCGATACAGCGTCATACGCATATTCAACCAGATGTCCGAAGACATCGGTCGAAGTCTTCAGTCGCCCGCGCGAATCGTAGGAGAGTCCGACCGTTCCGTTTTCGTTGACGGCGCTTGTCAGTCTCGACAAATTTTGAGGCCCCGGTCGCAATTTTTAATTATCGTCGGTTCGCGAGGAGAACGAAATTACCGACTGCCTTTCGTCAATCAACTTCAGGCGCAGCACATCGGGCCGGTTGTAATGCCCCGCGGGATCGAGGTTCTGGCGTTCCTCGCGGACGCGGGCGTGATCGATCTCGGCGACGATCAAGCGTTCCTCGTGAGCGACCGGCTCGACGATCCATTTGCCGTCAGGCCCGGCGAGGCAGGTTCCGCCGGTCGAGAGGAATTCCGGCGCCTTGGCGATCATCTCGTCGCGCCGGATGGTCCCGGACGGAATGTCGTCCGAACGCATCACCGAGCAGACGCTGGTCACGTACGACCGCGATTCTTCGGCGATGAACCGCGTCACCTCGACATTATGCATTCCGCCCGGAAAGACGCAGACGTGAAAATCCTCGCCCTGTCCGTACAGCGCGGCGCGGGCGAGCGGATTCCAGTTTTCCCAGCAATTCAGCCCACCGACCGTGAAATCGCCGACTGCGTGCACGCGGAGCCCGTTTCCGTCGCCGTTGCCCCAAACGAGTCGCTCTTCATAGGTTGCGACGAGCTTTCGATGGACCGACGCGATCGCGCCGGCCTGATCGATGAAAACCAGCGAGCAATAGAGCGATTCGCCGCGCTCGGCGGGCTTTTCGACAATGCCGACGAAGATCGCCATCGACGCGTCGCGGGCGATCGCGCAAAGCGGTTCAAGATCGCCGCGCTCAACGACGACCGCCTGATTAGAATAGTCGGCGAAGATCTCCTTTTGCACCGACGAGTTGAAACGCGCGCCGTCGGTCAATTCGAGCCAGTACGGATAACCGCCGATCGACGCCTCGCCGCCGAGTACCGCGAGCGAGCATCCGGCCGCGGCGGAGTCGTAAGCGAACGTCGCCGCCTTTTCGATACTTTGAGTCCGGTTCATCCAAACCGGCGTGATCTGAGCCAATCCGATCTTCATGGCGTCAATCCTAAACGCCTTGGATCCAAATCACAATATTTGGCCAATCATCAGCGATTTCGGCTGCGAGGCCAGAAATTTTTTCACGGATTGGCATAGACCGTTTTCCCTTCCTCAACGAAAACCTGGCCTGAGGTTCGGGTGCCGTCCTTCCAAGTGAAAGTGACGTTGTGTCGACCGGGAGTTACATCAAAATAGGTATCCTTATCGCCGTCAAAATGTATGCTCCAATGATAATTCGTGTTTGGTCCGGTTATCTTCAGGTACTCGAACGTAAGATAATTCAATAGTGAGTTCTTCTTCACGATCACTCTTCCGAGTTTCAGGCGAACCCTTACGGTTTGTCCCGCCTCGATTTCAATCGGTTCGCTTCTGAACTCCCCGGTATTCTTCTGCCTCATCTCGACCGTGTAGACTCCCGGCGTCAGATCCGCAAAATAGACGCCCCTCTCCTTATCCTCTTTTCCATCGCCCTGCCCTTCGCCTTTATCATTTTTTACCCAGAAATTTCCAGTCGTCGGTTTACCGTCGGCATCAACCATATCGAAGATCACCCGTCCAAGTTCCTTCGGACCGCCAACTTCAACTTCGGATAGTTCGCCGGCACCGAGCGTGAACTCAACTGGACCAAGCGCATTTCCACCCCAGGTGTGAACGATGAGCTTGTATCGCCCCGGAGGGAGAAACCACCAGTTGTACCGACGGCCTTCCGTGACGGGCTTTCCCGATTTCACATCGACCATCTCCCAGTACCTGGAGTTTGGGTAAAGTTCACCCGCCGCCTGATACCATTTGACGAATACGACCCCTCGTCCCGGCCAATCCCGAAGGAGAGAATCCTTGACCTCCTGATATCGTTTCGGCCGGCCTTCCGGAAACCAATCTTGTTCAATCGCAAGACTGGTCGGCTGAAGAGTTGTTTCTTCATACTTGAAAGCAAACTCCGGATCGAACCTGCGACATCCGCCGCGCACCTTTTGCTGGAGATCCTCCGTGAAAGCCGGGCCCTCCGGCATTTGCAGCCAGGAACCGGAGAACTTCGTTCCTCCGATTGAAAGTTCGTTTGCTATCCGCGGCCCCAACTCCTTCAAATCCCACTGCATCATCTGGAGATACGGATCACGCGAGTTTGGCGAGAACGGAACAAGGCCAAACACGCTGTTCTCGATCCGACTCCGATTGATCTCAACGGTACCGCGAGAGACCAGCTCCTGAAAAAGAATCGATAATCGTTCAAACGCCAGCTTGAAGCGGCCGTCGATCTGTGTCCTGTATTTCATCTGAGTGATGCCAAGACCGCTGCTCAGTTCCTCCAACGCGGTTCCCATTGCAAAGATCATCCGAACTCCCCGACCAAATCCGTGTCCGGCGGCGGCAACGTATAGTTCTTTGTAGCGACGGTCGTAGTTATCCAATTGTTCACGAAAAAACTCTTTCGAAAACTGTGTGTCCCTGATCTCCTGTCCGAGGAGCCTCCTGATTTGCTGTTCTTCCTGAAAAAACCTGCTTTCGGCATCCTTTTCGCTACCCGAAGTTCCGATATTGCCGGCATGATCGACAACTATTCGATACTCGATGGCGGTTAAGTCAACAAGCAACTGTCGGTAGCGCCGCTTCCATTCCTCGTTTGGAACGCCTTTCAAGCCGCACAAATGCACCTGCATCGCTTGAAATGCTTTTCTCAGCCTGTCAGGAGTCGTGCGCTGTTCCGGCTTGTCAACGGCCGGATCTACTCTGGGAATCGGAAACCTCGGTTCCTCGTATTGAGCTGAAGTCTCGACAACGGCCGAAAAAGTAAGGGCGATGATGACCAGGACCCAAGTTAAAGACCGATTTGACATAGTCTGCAGTTCTCCATTCTTCTTCGCGAATTGCTTGTCTTGCGTTTCACGGATGCTGTAAAATGCCGGAACGAAAACGATACTCCGCTCTTGCCGTGCGCGCGCTTTTGGGAACCAGTTTGGCGCAAAAACAAGCGGGAAAAACCGAAATTTTCCGAAACTTTCCGATGCCGGTATGGATAGGCCGTCAAAACGTTTTTTCAGATTCGACTGTTTCCAAATCGACGTGACCGAACGTCAGCTCTGTCGAAACGGTGTTCCTGTCCGAGTCACTCCGAAAGTCTTCGACATCCTTCTCGTCCTTGTTGAAAATAAGGGTAAAACTATTGAAAAGAAGGAACTTATTCGAAGAGTGTGGGCTGACACATTTGTCGAAGAAGGAAGCCTGAATCGGAATGTATCGACCTTGCGCAAAGTTTTAGGCGACAACTCGAACGAACAGAGGTACATCAAGACGCTGCCAAAGAAGGGTTACCGCTTTACGGGAAACGCAGAAGAGTTCACAGAGTTCGAACCGCTGCGACCCAATGACGGCCCCCAAGCGATCGTCGAACCGGCGGCGTCGCTGGTATCGCGGCAATCGTTCAAAAAGGCAACGGCAATCGCGGCAGCACTTGTGATTCTGGCCCTGATAGCCGCGGCCGTGGGTCTCCTGAGCATGCGGTCCGAGGATGGTCACGCCGATCCCGCAGGATTGAGCGATTTCGAGCGCGAGACACTTACCAGCCGAAAACCGTCGAGTCCGCAGACGCTTGACGACTATGTGAACGGCCGCACTTTATGGCATCGACGTTCAGCTGACGAACTTTACCAAAGCATCCTCCTGCTTGAGAGAGCCGTGAGAAATGAGCCCGATTTTGCGCTCGCTCATGCCGCGCTTGCGGATGCGTACGCTTTTGATTCGCAACGCTGGAAAGAGGCAAAACCTGCCGCCGCGGAAGCGATGCGGCTCGATCCGTCACTCGGAACTCCGCTGGCGACGATAGGTTTTGTGCAGATGTACTGGGAATGGAATATTTCGGAAGCGAGGCGTTCCTTGAAGAAAGCCGTCGAGGCCGAGCCGGATTACCCAACCGCTCACCAATGGCTGGCGATAAATCTGATCTTCGGCGGGCAGGGCGCCGCCGCGATAGTCGAAATGGAACGCGCGCGCGAGTTGCAACCGGACTCGGTTTCGATCAACGCGGATCTTTGCCAGACGTTTTATTTTTTGCAGAAATATGACGAAGCGCTCGCGCAATGCCGGAAAACGCTTGAAATAGACGAGAATTTCCTGAACGCACGACTATACCTGCACGACATCTATTCGGCGTTGGAAATGCACGACGAGGCGGTTGCGGAATTTTTTAGGGCTGAGCAGCTAAAAAGAGACTTCTCGCTTCCCTACTCCCAACTTGAAAGGCTCCGCAAGGCGTATGCGGCGGGCGGAATTCGCGCGTTTTGGCAGACGAATATTCGGTACTACGAAGAAATCGAGGGCACTTACGGTGCGGCGAAGTACTACCTAAAGCTCGGCGAGAGGAAAAAGGCGATTCGAGCGCTGCAACAGAAGTATAAAGAGCGGAACTTCGACCTGATCACGGAAATCGCCGACCCGGCATTTCGGGAACTTAGAAACGAGCCGGAGTTTTGGGAATTGATGGAGGAGTTCAACCCGTAACGGCCGGCAGGATCTTGGCGATATGACAGCCGGCTTCGGCGTTGCGGATGTTGATGAATTTTGCCCGGGTCTCATTCAGCAGCGTCGCGATCTGGCTTTCGGCACATTTGCGATCGACCGGCGCGGTTCTGATGATCGATCCGTCCGCCGCATAGCATTCAAAAAGCAACGGAAGATCGATCAGGTCCGGCGGAAATGCCATGTCCGAATAGCCTTCGCATTTGTCGGCGTGAATGAACACCGGGCCGGGCAACGGGACATCGAGAATTCCCTCTAACGCGTTGTATGTGAAAAGGATGCGGTCCTCATTTCCTGCATCGAAAGTCCGCAGGCATTGCCGGCACGGACCGTAGCCGGTCGCGGCTTCGCGGAACGCCGGGTGGCCGTATTGCGGGGATCGCATGGTTTCGCGGACTTTATCGGCAAGTCGCCGGTCGATCGGTTTGATTCGGTAGTTCATACAATTTCCTTTCAAAGCCCCGAAGGGGCGCAGAACGTCACGGCTCTTCCGCAACTCGCGCGTACGCGCCTCCGCGGTTCAATCCTCGCCTTTGTGGACGAATGATCATTCTCTCGCGGCTTCCCGTTTCAAGATCACGCGTTTACGCTCGACACCCCACTTGTACCCGCTCACGTCGCCGTTTGAACGGACGACGCGGTGGCACGGGATCACCAACGCGACGCGGTTTGCAGCACATGCCGCGGCGACGGCGCGGACAGATTTCGATTTTCCGATCTTGTCCGCAACTTTCTGATACGACAAGGTTTCGCCGTATGGGATCTTCCGCAGTTCCTCCCAAACGCGCATCTGGAATGCCGTCGCGCGCAAGTCGAGCGGAAGATCCAGCGACGGATTGCTACCGTCGAGATTGTGCAGGATCGCATCGACAAAGTCCTTCAGATTCGCACCGTTCCGCTCGATCTCGGCGTTGGCGTACTCTTTTCGCAGCCCGGTTTCAAGGTCGGCATCGTTATCCCCAAAGTTCACCGCGCAAACTCCTTTTGAGGTCCGTGCGACCAGCAATCGGCCAAGGTCGCTGTCGGTAATCGTGTATTCGATCTGCATGTCACTCCCTTTTCGGGCGTACGCCCGCGGCGTCATTCCCAGTTTGTTTCCAATGTTCTCGTAAAGCCGACTGCTCGATCCGTAACCAGCGTCGTACATCGAATCGGTGATCGCGGCGCCGCCGCGCACCCCTTCCTTGAATCGCTCAAGACGTTTCGAATCGGCGAACTTCTTCGGCGAGACTCCGATCAGTTCCTTGAACAATTTCTGGAGCCGCGCCGGACTCAGCCCAACCTCGTCGGCGAGATCCGAAAGCGAAATCGTCTCGTCCCGATCCAGAAGTTCCGCCGCCGCAATAACCTTCGCGACCTGCGGGGCCGGCACTTCCGACGCCGGCTGGCAGCGCATGCACGCCCTGAATCCGTTTGATTCGGCGTCGGCGCAGGCGTCGAAGAAATCAACGTTCTCGCGCTTTGGCAAACGCGAAGAACACGACGGCCGGCAGTAAATCCCCGTCGAACGGACGCCGTAGACAAATGCTCCGTCGAATCTCCGGTCGTTCGTCTCAACAGCTTTCCAGCGGATCTCGTTTTCCATGGCAACCAGTTTATTTGACCGAAAACCGAAAATCTATCCGAAAATTGTCCTGCAATTTGAGCGGTTGTTATAATTGAATCACGATGCTCAACGAATATAGCTACACGCTTCCGGCGGAGTTCGAATCCGCCCTGACCGACGCAGTCCGTGACTGGAACGACGCCGACAACATCGATCGCATCTGGCGCAAGGATGCGACCGTCTGGACCGGCTCCGACGAGTGGAAATGGCTCGGCTGGCTCGACATTGTCGATCGTGAACTTGAAGACCTCGGAAAATACCGCGAATTCGCCGCCGATGCCGAGAAGTTTGACGATATCGTCCTTCTCGGAATGGGAGGATCGTCCTTGTGTCCCGAGGTTCTGTCGCTTGTTTTCGCCAAACAGCGCTTCCACGTCCTTGATTCGACCGTCCCGGCGCAGGTCGCGGCGCTTGAGGCCAAACTCGATCTGGCGAACACGTTGTTCATCGTTTCATCGAAATCCGGATCGACCCTGGAACCGAATTGTTTCAAGCAATATTTCTTCGAGCGGGTCGCCCGGACGATCGGCGCAGAGGCGGCAGGAAGCCGGTTCGTAACGATCACCGATCCGGGATCGAAGATGGAAAAGGTTGCAAACGCCGACAAATTCCGTCGCATCTTCTTTGGCGATCCCGAGATCGGCGGAAGATTCTCGGCAATGAGCGTCTTCGGGCTTGCTCCGGGCGCGGCGATGGGGCTTGAAATCGGGCAGTTCGTCGAGAACGCGCGGGAAATGGTGATGGCCTGCCGCGAATCGGATGCGGCGGCAAACCCGGGCGCATTGTTGGGTTTGATACTGGGTGTCGGCCACAAACTGGGTCGCGACAAACTCGTGATCATCGCCTCGCCGTCAAAAAAACCGGTCGGCGCCTGGCTCGAACAACTGGTGGCGGAATCGTTAGGAAAGAACGGCGTGTCGATCATCCCGATCGACCGCAAAGGCTCGATCGAGCCGATAATCTTCGGCAACGAGCGGGTGTTTGTCTATTTCCGCAGCAAGACCAATTTTGATCCAGCCCAGGACGCGATGGTCGAGAAAGTCCGTCTCGCGGGACAGGCGGTCGTGACGATCGAATCCGAGGATCGGCTGAATCTCGGGCAGGAATTCTTCCGCTGGGAATTCGCGACGGCCGTCGCCGGAGCCGTGATGGGGATCAATCCCTTCGATCAGCCTGACGTCGAATCGGCGAAGATCGAGGCGCGGAAGATAACCGACGAGTACGAAATGACCGGAAGTCTCCCGTCCGAGGATCCCTTCTTTGAGGAGAACGGCGTCAAACTCTTCAGCAACCAGCGAAATGCTGACGAACTTCGCGATGCGGGCGGCGATTCGCTGAAAGGGATACTGCGCGCGCATTTCGAGCGGGCCGTCCCCGGTGATTACATCGCGGTGCTCGCCTATATCGAAATGAACTTCGACCATGTCGTTGAGATCGAAAAGCTCAGGCATGCAATTCTTGAGAGGATCGGCATTTCTACCTCGATCCAGTTCGGACCGCGATTCCTCCATTCGACCGGACAGGCATTCAAAGGCGGGGCCAACAACGGAGTTTTTCTTCAGATCACATCCGACGATGTTTCGGATCTTCCCGTACCCGGGCAAAAATACACGTTCGGCGTCGTGAAGGAGGCCCAATCGAGAGGTGATTTTCAGGTCCTTCTCGATCGCGGCCGACGCGCGTTGCGGATCCAAATCGGATCGGACGTCGCCGGCGGATTGGCACAGATTCTCGCTGCTTTGGAAGATTGAGATCAGTTCGCGAACCGCAGCAGATGCGTCTGGATTTGCTGCTGGCTCGCGGTTGCATTGAGTTGACCGTTCGAGACGTTCGCGTTTGAAACGAAGGTCTCAATGTGCGTCAGCAGGTCCGCCGACGTGATCGATCGCGACATTCCGAGCGTGTAACCGGCCGGCGAGTTTGACTGATTCCAGACCCGCGCCACGATCCCGCGCGAGATCCCGTCCTCGGCCGGTTTCACGGCCCACAGCACGACATTCGGATTTGTGATCTGAAGAAACGAAAAGCCCGTTGACGGCAATGGTCGTGCGCCCCCGGCCGGATCGACCATTCCGGTGACGAACGGATTCTGGTGTTCGAGCGAAAACTTCATCGCTGTCGTCTGATCGAACCCGCCGTGAGTTGCGATCGCGAATCGCTGCATAAAGAACGAATCGCCGCCCTGATTCGGTATTCCGAGAGCCGGCCCGTCGATCTGGCCGCCGGCAAGAACATTGATCTGCGGCGTACCGGTGTCGAGCGTCGAAGACGAACTCCCTCCAAGCTTCATGAAGTACGCGTCGCGGTTTGAAATCGTTACCCCGAAGTTCCCGGCCGCGCCGTCGCTGACATCCGCAAAGTGATTCATCGTCAGCCAGTCGTAACGGGCGTTCTTCGGAGAGTAATGACCGCCCTGCGTGAGCAGTTTTGCGCGGATCACGGCGCCGACCTCTTCATGCCAGACATCGGGCGAGTTGATTTCGAAAGAGTTCGACCATGTTTTCAGATCGCCGAAGTTCTGAGTGATCCGGTTGTCGACGTCGATGCGATCGAGATCGCGGAAGATAGTAACGCGCGATGTATGTGCCAGCGGGCTGTTCGAGATCGCGCGGAGCGTCACCGAAACAGGGCCGGTGTTTTCTACCGCAAGCCTTCCCGAACGATCGCCGCCAAGGTCGTTGACCAATTTCCCGCTGATCTGCCTGACTATCTCCCGATCGTTTCTGGTGTGATCGAGAATGCTCGGAATCGACCCGTCAGGGTTGATTGTCACCCGATATCGGCCCGAATCGATCGAATTTCCGCCTACGGTCGCCACGTTCTGAAACTGCGAACCGGCACCGGCACGGATCTCAAACACTTTGTAGCCGACCGATGGAACATTCGAAGCGAGGATCCGCAAGAAGCGCTGATTTCCGTAGTTCACGATTTGGGACGGCACCTGCTGGCCGCTTGAAACGTCGACGACGTGAACCGTCCGCCGCGCGCGGAACGGAATATCGGCGTAGTCGGTCCGTTCCCAGCTGAGCGGATTGAAGACGAAGAACCGCGATTGCCCGGCCGATGTCGAGATCTGCCTTCCGAGTTCTTCTCGGGCATCCGCCGAAAGCTTGTCGACATACAAAGTTATTTCGGCCTCGACCCTTCTGTTCCAGTCGGCACGACGCGTGCGCGGAATCGGACCGTCGGCGGTCCAGTCATGCTCGAAATAGAGCCCGAGGTCGAGCATCGCGCGATCGCGTTCCGCCGTCCGCGAATCCATGAACGTCGGATTATTGACCGAAACGATCGCCGCCATCGCATCTGCCGACCGCAGGTTCTCGGTGGAGCGCTTCACCCGTGCCGAGACCTCCGCCAAAGAAGCCACCAGCGCGTCCCATTCGTTTCCGTATGCCGCCGCGTGGGTTTCGAGCTGATCGCCGTAATTCGCTTCGAAATCGCGGAAAAAGTCTTCCTGGTTCGAGACGATGACCCGCCGGCCCGGCGTCGTATTCTGCTGCGCGACCGTTACGAACTCGTCGCTCGTGTACTGAAGATCATCCCAACCGCGTCCGAAAGCGCCGATCACCGGATACGGGTACCGGTTCTGGAAATTCGTGTTGTTTTCGGCAAAAAGGATAGATTGCAACGGATCGTACGCCTCCGAGTAACCTCCGAAATTGCGGTTTGCCGAACCGACGATCGGGTTCGGGAACACCGAATGCCATTTCATCAGGACGCGGCTCCCGTCGCGCCCGCCGCAGTAATAGATCTCGCGGTCGCGGTCCATGAGCTGCGTGACATTGCTCGCGCATCCGCAAACGCCTTTCCAGCTATATTTTG
>JAKQII010000297.1 GCA_029557535.1 Acidobacteriota bacterium | reverse complement strand
CCTGTCCGTTCACGAGGCCTAGTTGGGAAAGGTCAACATTGACCGATGTTGCACCATTTGCATAAACTAGGACGTTACCACGACCTGTTTGATATGAATTCGGTCGCACGACAACCGTGGTTGGCATCGGTGTCGATGTTTCCGTACTGTTGGCATCAAATCCGGTCTCGGCTTTCCAAACGTCGAACTTCCTGTTTTCGCCACCGTTGCTGTCGTTTATGTTGTAGATGTAACGGTCAAAACCTCCGTAGTACGTGTTGTTGTCCCAAGTGTATTGTGAATTTTGCCAAACAAGCGTGTATCTGAGCGATGGGTCTGTCCCGTAAAACTTGTTTCCCAAAACCGACAAACTGGGGGTATCGATGACCTCCAACAGTCTACCGCCACCGCCATAAAAATAGTTGTTGGAAATGACCCCGTTGGCTGCGCCGGAGCCGTATCCCAGCTTTATGCCTGACCCTGATGTATTGAGCGGATTGACAAAATGGCTCTCCGTAATCGATATGAAAGGGATTTCTTGAGTGTCTGTTCCGATCAGCAGATTGGTATGACGTTGGTTAGCGTAAAACTTGCCCATGGGAGAGCCAGAATTGGCCCAAACGCTTCCAATTACGTCACCGCCGACATACGCAGCCGTGACGCCAAACATCTGAGTGTTCAAGTTGAAGTTGTTGAATATGATGTCCTCGTAGAGGCGCGAATATCCTGAGCCGTTTTCCAGATACAGTCCGTGTGCATATCCTTCGGTAACACTATCTACGACTCGATACAAGCCGTTGTTATAAACAAGAGTGCCATAGATCTCAGTATTCGCAGAGCTATTTGACGTAAGGATGCCATTTTCAACATCGTGTACGACGAGATTGATAAACTTGTTTCCATTGCCGATGTTGTGGATACCGAGCCCCCGGATATTCTCACAGGACGTATCTCGATTTCGAAACTGGATACTGTTGGTGATCTCAAAATCGCGATATGTTGCGCCGTTCCCTTCAACAAACAAGTTCGTGCCCTTTACGTAAAGCGTGGTTCCGGCAGAGTGCGATACCGCCGGTGACGTTCCAGTAGCCCCGCCTCGATTTGCCTGAGTCACAGTATTTCCGGAAATCCCATAAACCGCAATTAGTTCGCTGTCAGCGAGAACGCCCACGCCTGAATCTGATCCTGGAGGATATACCAGGACGCTTCCATCGGAAACAGTAAAAGAGGTTTGCGAGTCCGAAATCGAAGAAACCAACGTCGTAGTCAAGAATCCGTCGATTTTCGCCCACTCGCTCGGAGCGCTTCGTATCACCGCCCCGTTTAGCTTGGACGAGAACTTTCCGTAATATGTTCCGCCCTTTAGGCAAAGGGTTTTTCCGCTGCTTACTTCTGCTGTGTTACCTAATGCCGTCCGCAAATCCCAAGGACTCGAGCTGGAGCCGCTTCCGGCACTAGTTCCCGTCGGCGATGCGTAGTAATCGCAGTAATAACTCTGCCCGGCCGCCGCGACGGTCAGGATCAGGAGCAGAATCACACAAAGCGCGGTCCTCATTGCAGCTTCACGCCTCCCGAGAGCTTCACGCCCCCGCGCATTACCGACGATGTTGACGGACTGTCGCCGGTTAGATAGTTAATGTTGTAGACCGTCGCGACCCCCGCGCCGGACATCGTGAACACGACATCCTGCCCGGTCGTGATCGTCTGGTTGCTGAACGACTGGTTATAAGTTGATGGCGCGTCGTTCGTGTCCGAGCCGTACGAATAATTGATCCCGTACGTCCCTGCCGGCAAATCTTCCACGGTCATCGTGCCGGACGACGAATTCCGGATCACGACCACCCACGTATCGTTAGAATTCTGAAACGCGACCGCCGGCGCGCTCGTGGTCGTCACGCCCTTGCGCACGGCGCCGCGGCGCACGTATTTGAATATGTGCCGAAGCCACTTGGTACGCTTCGCCGGGGTCACGGCCCAGGTGGTCGTGTTCGTTTCGAAATACTGCGCCCCGTCGTCCGTCCAGCCCGTGTACGGGAACGTATTGGTATATTGTTGCCAGCCGGTAACCTTGGCCCGGGTCAGATCGGACCAGAGCATACTGAAATCCGCGCCTATGTACTCGAGCATCGCCGTGCCGATCCCGTCGCCGTCCGCTTCCGAGGCGATCGTGTCCCGCTGCGAATCGTTCGGGGTCGTGTACGAGTGATAGCTGAGTTCGGCCATCAGGGCCGGGAGACCTGCCTGAGCGGCTACCATGTCCTGATACCAGCCGGCCGCGATCGTTCCGTCCGTCGTTGATGGCGCGATCCACTTGATCCCGGTGAACCCGTTGCCGGTCAGCGTCGAGTCGGCCGCGACGATATTGTTTGCGATCTTCGCGGCGGTCCAGTTGGTCGAGTTCTCACCTGCGTCCGGTTCGAGGATCGCTTCGATCGTGTCCGGGAGAAATCCGTATCGGTCCTCGAAATCGGTGACTATCTTGTTGACGAAAAACGCGTACTCCGACGGAGTGTTTTCCGCGTCGTACCCTGCATTGTCAAAATCAACGATGCAGAGGTTGATGAACAGCGTTTCGCCCTGCGCAGTCAGGAGATCGCGGTACGGAATCACAACGGCGTCCATCTGCCGCCGAACCCGGTCATAATGCCACTGGCCGGCGGTTGCCGTGGACGGCTGAATTGCGGCATAGGTGTTCGGCTGCTCCGCGTAGCCGGTCGCGTTCACGTCGGACAGGAACACTTCCAGCCGGATCCGGTTGATACCGACATCAAGCATCGCGGCGAAGAGGTTGTCATCGTAGTTCGCGAAACTCGTTGACGGATACTCTTCGGTTTCGTCCGGGAGCAGCCACGACTCGCCCGACTGGTGCGCTGCTTCCCATCCCCGCATCGTTTGGTACGAGGTGGCCGGAACGACGGTCAGCGTCGAGGTCTGCGCCATCAGGGGCATCGACAAGAGCAAAATGAATGCCAGAATCTTCATATTTATCCGCCGTAATCGAAAGCTACTGGCTTCAACATTCCGAACAGGTTTCCGAGCGGAACATGGTCGGTATTGGTCAGGCCCGTTGGCGTGATCGTTACCGCGTTTCCGGTGCAATCTACCGAGGTCGTGTCGGGGAATCCGTAGTGCGCGCACAGAACCGTTCCGGGGATCGGCCTGGGGAACCACTGGAGCGACGTCATTTGATCGAGGGTCAGCGCAGTGTTGGTGACGATCGCAAAAGCCACTCTTCCATGGAATTCCCGGGTGGTATTCGTCGTGCTGCCGATGTAGAAGGGATTGGTCCCCCAAGTCGTCGAGGCCGCGCCGCTCCCCGCATCCTGCGAGGCGTAGGCGCTCGGTTCGGCAACCGGAGAATCCAGATCGCCGATGAGAATCTTCTGGTCAGAGGCGGCCCCGGCAACATCGAACACCGTGCATACGAATATCCATTTATTGAGACCATAATTCGCGAAGTTGGCGGCGGCCGCGGCTACATAGATGTCCGTTGTCGCCCGCTGCCGGTCAAACTCGAAATTGTCGCCGCCGAGGTCCGCTCTCCAGTTGCCCTCGTAATAGGTGTTGCCGAGATCGGACCGGATAAACAGAGCTTGTCGCGCCGTGTCATCGGTCGGATAGATCCACAGACACGTTGTCCCCGTGTCACCGATGCTGTCGTACGTCGAACTGTTGGCGTGGGTCAGCGCGTCACTGTCGGCGTCGAACAGCAACGCGCCGCTGACCGACACGGCAAGACATAGCAGAAGCAGCAGAGTAAGTATGTTTTTCATAGTGTTTACGGAGTACAGGTAAATCGAAGCGAATGCAGCGTGATCGCCGCCGCGACGGTATCGGAAGTATCCACGCGCGTGAATATCCACTGAACCGTTCCCGCGGTCGCGAAGTTCGAGTTCGTCGGCGTTATGGTCACTTCCATCCTGCGGTTTGCTGCGCCGGGCGCGGTATCGTTGCCGGTCACCGTCTCGACGGCCGATGACTGGTCGAGCGAGTTGGTGTCGTCGCCGGTAATCACCCGGTAGGCCAGACTGTATTGCAGCGTGCCGCTGGTGGCTGTCGAGGTCCAGACCGCTTTGAACGCGGATCCTGAAGAGCACGCGGCCGGAAGTTCGAACGAACCGTATAACTTCTCGTCAGCGGACGGGTTGTTGAACACCCACACATTCTGCTTGAAAAAGTCGTTCGTCGCCTTGTTCGCGTACGGCTCGAGGAACACGTTGCCGGAGGTGTCTGGATTCAGGGACGAGCCGTTGAGCATGTCCCGGTAAAAGGCCGAGGAACCACCACCGGCCACGGTCATCGTGAGCGTGGTGCCGCTGTTCGAGCAGGTGATCCCCGCCCCGACGCAATCCACGATCGTAGTCGCACCCGACGATCCCTGGTTCGTTCCTTCGTCCTTGAACTGGATCCCGGTTTGCGTTCCGCCGGCGGCCGTTCCGTCCCCTATCGCCACCCACCCGGAACCGTTGTACTGGCACAGAGAAGTAGCGGAGCCTGCCGCCGAATCACACGCACCTGTCGCGGAGTCGTCGGTGACGATAACGGTATCGCCTGCGGACGGAGAACCGGGCAAGGAAGT
>JAKQII010000288.1 GCA_029557535.1 Acidobacteriota bacterium | reverse complement strand
CGGAACTCCAAACTCCGATCGCTTCTAAAGGATTTCCGCCGTGTCCTGATCCTGAGTATCGTGGATGTCGCCGAGGTTGAGAAGTTCGAGTCTGACCTCTTCGCCGTTCGCATCCGGAAGGTCCTCGCCAGAGATCCGCGCAAGGATGACCGTGATGTTGTCCTCGCCGCCGTTCTCGTTCGCAAGTTTCACGAGGTCCGCGCAGGCCATTTCGAGTCGCTCGAGATTATCGAGGACGATCCGCTGCATTTCGCGCCCCGAAACACGGCCCGAGAGCCCGTCGCTGCAGATCAAGAGAATATCGTCATTTTTCGGCGCCAGACGCGCCGAGACCGGGAAAATTTCCGGCTGGGCTCCGAGAGCCTGCAGGATGACGTTCTTGAGCGGGTGACGCTCAGCGTCTTCCGCCGAGATCTGGTTGGCGTCGATGAGCTGCTGAACCAGCGACTGGTCTTTGGTGATCTGGTAGATGTTTTCGCTGCGCACGAGATACGCGCGGCTGTCCCCGACCTGCACGAGATCGACGGCCTCAGGCGTGATGCCGATGCCGGTGAACGTCGCTCCCATTCCCTGGTACTGCGGGTCGCGGCCTTGTTGATGGATCAGGTGATTCGCGTAAAGTGTCGCTTCGTAAAGCTTGCCGACGAGTGATCCGCCAGCTTCGTTAGGGATGATCGTCTTATCCGGATCGTCGTCGAGAAACGTCTTGCTGACCGTTTCGACCGCCATTTTGCTCGCGACCTCGCCGGCGAGCGCGCCGCCCATTCCGTCAGAAACCGCCAGGACGATGCCATCATCGTCGACTTCAAAACGCTGCGATTCGATCACGAATTCGCTGGGTTCCTGCGAACTGGTCCAGGCCTTGGCCTCGGAAACGTGAAGCAGAAGGTAATTGTCTTCGTTGCCCTTGCGCACTCGACCAATATGCGAAGTGGCGTGTGTTTCGACGATCAACATAATTAAGCGAGTCCGGAGCCCCCGGAACGTCCGGCCCGTTGCGTGTCCTTGGCAAGAACGCGTCGGCTGTTCAAAACCGCACAAACGGGCTTCGATCAGAAGCCGTAATGCGATGTCAGTCGCTCGAATCTAACCAAGCGCCTGATCCAGATCTTCAATAATATCCTCGACGTCCTCGATTCCGACGGACACTCGGACCAACCCGTCCGTAATACCTAGTTGTGCTCGTTTTTCAGCCGGGACGGAGGCGTGTGTCATCGTTGCCGGATGCGAAATCAGCGACTCAACGCCACCCAAGCTTTCACCTAAAATACAAAGCTTGACGCTCTCCAGAACATTTTTTGCATTATCCAGTGAACCGGTTTCAAATGCAACCATTCCACCGAAGCCGCGTTGCTGCCGCGAAGCCAGTTCGTGTTGCGGATGCGACGCCAATCCGGGGTAATAAACCTTTTGAACCTTTGGATGTTCGGCGAGAAAACTCGCGACCATCCGACCGTTCCGATCGTGCGCCTGCATGCGGACGGCGAGCGTCTTCGTACCTCGAAGTACGAGAAAGGAATCGAACGGCGAAAGGATCGCTCCGATCGAATTCTGGACGAATCCGATCCACTCTGCGTCGGCCTCGTCATTGAGCGCGACAAATCCTCCGACCGAATCCGAATGGCCGTTGAGATACTTCGTCGTTGAATGAACAACAATATCGACGCCGAACTCAAGCGGACGCTGAAGATACGGCGACATGAATGTGTTGTCGCAAACGACCTTCGCGCCGTGCGCATGTGCGAGATCGGAGACGGCACGCAGATCCGTCACGCTCATCACCGGATTTGTCGGCGTCTCGACGAACACCATCTTCGTGTTCGGTTTGAACGCATTTTCGACGGC
>JAKQII010000285.1 GCA_029557535.1 Acidobacteriota bacterium | reverse complement strand
CGCCGAGCGCAGCGCTGATGAGCAAGAAAAGTACGATCCCGATTATTGTCTTTTTCGTCATCCCAAAACTCCGCATGCTCTCAAAACTATATCACATGACCATTTCCGCGCACCTGTCTTTCGAGCGGCCGGGACGCCACTGTGATTAAAGGCGAAATGCCCGCAAACCGTTTCATCACGGGCTTTTCGGGCGTACTCGATTTACTTTTGCGAACACTGCACTTAACATCTACTTTTTGCCGATGAAACCCGAGATCTCAATCATCGTACCGGCCTTCGAAGAGCAAGATCGCCTCGGCGATTCGGCGCGGACGATCCTTCGCTATATTTCGGAAACCGGACTGAACGCCGAACTGATAATCGTCGATGACGGATCGAGCGACGGTACGGCCGCAGTCGGACGCGCGGCGTGCGCCGATTTTCCGGATGTCCGATCAAAGGTCATACGCTATGATGACAATCGGGGAAAAGGATTTGCCGTCAAAACGGGGCTCGAAGCGGCGGAAGGCGATATCGCGCTGTTCAGCGACGCAGATCTCTCGACTCCGGTCGCCGAACTGCCAAAGCTCGTCGATCCGATCCAAATTGGCGAATACGACGTGACGTTCGGCTCGCGTGCGCTCGACCGCAGCCTTATCGGAACCCATCAGCCGTGGCGTCGGGAACAGGGCGGAAAGGTTTTCAACCTGATCGTCAGAACCCTCACCGGCCTTCCCTTCTGGGACACGCAGTGCGGCTTTAAAGCCTTCAACATGAAGAAGTTCCGGCCGCTGCTCGCGAAGATGACGATCGAGCGTTTCGGATTCGACGTCGAATTCCTGTTCGTCGCGAATCTCAAGGGGCTGAAATTGAAGGAGATTCCGGTCCGCTGGGACCACGACGAACGGACAAAGGTTAACGTCTTTCGCGACAGCCGCCGGATGTTCAATGAAGTCAGAGAGATACGGCGGAACGCGAAAGCGGGACTCTATTGATTTGCAGGTTGCGATTTGCAACTTGCAAATGGCCGTAGATTAGGATTTGGATTAGTTTGACGCGATTTGGCAACGCGCGATTGCAAATCGCAAATCGAAAATCGCAAATGAAAAGGCTTAACGTTAACATCGACCACGTCGCGACGATCCGCGAAGCGCGAAAAACGATCGAGCCGTCGATCATCACCGCCGCGGTCATCTGCGAACAGGCCGGCGCGAACGGCATCACCGTGCATCTTCGCGGCGACCGCCGGCACATCCAGGACCGCGACATCGAGCTTCTCCGGGATGTCGTCACGACGTACCTGAACGTCGAAATGGCGGCCACTGAGGAAATGACCGGGATCGCGCTCGCGACCAAGCCCGACGCCGTCTCGCTCGTCCCCGAGAATCCGAATGAAGTGACGACCGAAGGCGGCCTCAACGTCGTCGCGAACTTCGAGACGATCAAATCCGCGATCGAGCGTCTGAGATCGGCCGGGATATTCGTCAGCGTTTTCATCGATCCCGTGAACGAACAGATCGAGGCGGCGAAACGAGCCGGGGCGCAGCAGATCGAGCTTTGCACCGCCGAATATGCCGAACTGACGCTCAGTTCGCGCGCGATGCACGGCGAGGGATTGGCAAAGGCGGCGGCCGAACTTGAACGGCTGAGAAAAGCCGCAGAATTCGGCTCCGAACTTGGGCTGATCGTCGCCGCCGGCCACGGCCTGACGTACCGCAACATCGGGCCGCTCGCGCGGATCGCCGAGATCACCGAGTTCAACATCGGCCACAACATCATCTCGCGCTCGGTCTTCGTCGGATTGAGCCAGGCCGTCCGGGAGATGATGGAGGCCATTCGGCAGTAATCGTATTCAGTTATCCGCTGTCCCTCTCAGCTACTCCGGATCTGTCAAGATTTCAAAGTTTCGGACGTAGTTCGGTTAAGCTGATAGCTGTGAGCTGTGAGCTGACAGCGACGCCCGACGCTCCGAGCTTTCCCTTGCGAATGCCGTCATTGATAGAATCCCGATAATCGAAGATAATCTTCTCACAGTTCTTGATCGCATCTAGGTTCAATTCACAGACTCCATGAACTTTGGCTTCGTAATCGACAACCGAAAGTGCATCGGCTGCCACGCCTGCACCGTTGCCTGCAAATCCGAGCACCAGGTCCCCGTCGGCGTCAACCGCACCTGGGTCAAATACATCGAAAAAGGCGAGTTTCCCGACACGCGGCGGCTTTTTTCCGTCATGCGGTGCAATCACTGCGCCGACGCTCCGTGCGTCGAGATCTGTCCGGTGACGGCGCTCTACACGCGCGAGGACGGCATCGTCGATTTCGACAACCGCCGCTGCATCGGATGCAAGGCCTGTACTCAGGCGTGCCCCTACGACGCGCTCTTTATGGAGCCAGAGAATCACACGGCGTCCAAATGCAATTACTGCACGCATCGCGTCGATATCGGCCTCGAACCGGCGTGCGTCGTCGTTTGCCCCGAGCATGCGATCGTCTCGGGCGATATGGACAATCCGGACACCGAGATCTCGCGGCTTTTGGCGCGCGAGACGGTCTCGGCCCGAAAACCCGAAAAAGGCACGAATCCGAAACTTTTCTACATTGACGGAGACCGCGTTTCTCTCAATCCGTCCGCGACAGAGGTCGAATCCGACTATATGTGGTCGTCGCAGGCGACCGGCGTCGGTCATTTCGCGAAATTCGCGGAAGAGAGGATTGCGACTGGAGCGCAATCGACTGGAGCGCAAGCGTCCCCGCTTGCAGTGAGCGCGGAAGCGCGAAGAGATTCCGGTGCCCGCAGAGTTTACGACGCACCGAACAAGGGCGTTCTTTGGGGATGGGAAGTATCGGCTTACGTTCTGACAAAGGCGATCGCGACCGGCGCCTTCATGATTCCGGTGATCGCGTCTTATTTCATGTTCGTCCCGCCCGAGATCAAGCGCCTTTCGGTCGCCGTCGCGTTCTCTTTCCTTTGCGTGACCGGCGTACTTCTGATCCTCGATCTCGGCCGGCCGGACCGATTCCTGAACGTCATTTTTCGGCCGCAATGGCGCTCGTGGTTGTCGCGAGGTGCTTATTTCATAACGGTTTACGGCGGACTTTTGACAGGTTGGATCGTCGCGGATTGGTTTGAGTTCGAAACGATCCTGAAATATCTCGAGCCGGTTGCGATCGTTTTCGCGGTCTTGACCGCAGTCTACACCGCATTTCTCTTCGCGCAGGCGAAGGGACGCGACTTCTGGCAGTCGCCGATGCTCGGGCTGCACATGATCCTGCACTCACTGATGGCCGGGATCGGTGTAGCGCTTCTCATCACGTACTGGATGCCGGCGAACGTCGCGCTGATGATGGTACTCGGATTTTTCGTTATCGCGTCGATCGCTTTTCATCTGGTCACGCTGGCGATCGAACTGCTGACGACCCATCCGACCGCCGACGCTCACGCCACCGTGAAATCGATCGTCAAAGGCGAGTTCGCGCGCCCGTTCTGGGTCGGGATGATCTTTACTGGGAATGTCCTGCCGATCGCGTTGATCCTGACCGGCAACCCGTTGCTTTATGCGCTCGCCGGCGCACTGATGCTCGTCGGACTTTGGTTTGCCGAGGACATCTGGGTCAAGGCGCCGCAGCGAATCCAGTTGAGTTAAGAAAATGCCCGCGAAACACGCGAAATACGCAAAAAGAAGGCAATTCTACCAACGATTGCAAGTTATGGCTAAGTTTCGGATTACTGAAATGATAGAAATCTCGCGAAAACTCACAATGGAGATACTCACAAATGGAAGATATCGTTTTGAAGGACGAATGCTATCGCATTCTGGGCGCTTGCTTTGAGGTGTACAAACGGAAGGGCTGCGGTTTTACAGAACCGGTTTATCAGGAGTGTTTGAAAATCGAATTTGAATTCCAGGGTATCCCGTTCGTGCGGGAACCGATTCTGGAACTGGATACCGCGGACGTATCCTTGAACACACGTTTCGACCCGATTTCATTTGTTACGAGAAGGTTATCGTGGAACTAAAGTCGCTACGGGACTTGATCGACGCCAACAAGGCCCAAACCCTGAACTACCTGAGTGCGACAAATCTCGAATTGGCACTCTTGGTCAACTTCGGACATTTTCCGAAGTTGGAGTACAAACGGATCGCGAACACGGCCCCCAAACGACGCTGGCCGTAATCGTTTAGAATTCCGACAAATGAAGGGGCTATCTTTTTTCGCGTGTTTCGCGGGAAACGAATAAAATGCATAAACACAATCCGTCATTGATCGAAAAGATCGCCGAAAAGCTCGGCCTGATCGAGAATCTCCACAGGTTCGACGCGGACGAGATCCCGCGTCTCAACGAACCGGGCGAGCTTTCAAACTATCCTCCGCCCGAGATGTGGGACGACTGGACCGAGTACGAGGCGACGAGCGGCCACCGGCGCGAGAAAAAGAACTACATGATCGTGCCGACGACCTGCTTCAACTGCGAGGCAGGATGCGGATTATTGAGCTACATCGAGAAAGATTCGATGAAGATCCGCAAATTCGAAGGCAATCCGTACCATCCCGGATCGCGCGGGCGGAACTGCGCCAAAGGCCCGGCGACGGTCAATCAGATCAACGACACCGACCGCATTCTCAATCCGATGAAGCGGACCGGAAAACGCGGCGACGGCAGTTGGGAGCGCGTCACCTGGGACGAGGCGCTCGACGACATCGCGGCACGCATCCGCAAAGCGCTGCAGGAAGACGCCCGCAACGAGGTTGTCTATCACGTCGGGCGGCCCGGCCACGAAGGCTTCATGGACCGCATCCTGCAGTCGTGGGGCGTCGACGGCCATAATTCACACACGAACATCTGCTCGGCCGGAGCGCGGTTCGGATACGCGATCTGGCAGAACTACGACCGACCGTCACCGGATCACGCGAATGCTCAGTTCATCCTCCTGATCTCGTCGCATCTCGAAGCGGGCCACTATTTCAATCCGCACGCCCAGCGCATTATCGAAGGCCTGATGAACGGCGCGAAGATGGCGGTCATGGACCCGCGTCTGTCGAATACGGCGTCGATGGCGGATTACTGGATGCCGACCCATCCGGGATCGGAGGCGGCGGTGTTGCTCGCGATGGCGAAGATCATCCTCGACGAAGGACTTTACAACCGCGAGTACATGGAGACTTGGGTGAATTGGAGGGAATCTTTGGCCGCGCTGCGCGGTGCCAAAGATGATTCCAGCGCCACGCGGAGCGTGGATTCCAGAAATTCCAATGGTTCCAAAGATTCCAAGTCGAACTCAGAGTTGGAATTGATGGAATCATTGGAATCACTGGAATCGGCACGAAGTGGCGGAATGGAATTTGAAGATTTCATCGCCGAACTCAAACTCCTTTACGCTGACTACACGCCGGAATTCGCCGAACAGGAATCCGGCGTCAAGGCCGACGTCATCCGCGAGGTTGCGATCCTCGCGGGCAAAGCCGGATCCCGTCTTTCGACGCACAACTGGCGCAGCGCCGGGAGCGGCAATCTCGGCGGCTGGGCGGTCGCGCGGTGTCTTCACTTCCTCAACGTTCTGACCGGTTCCGTCGGCACCGTCGGCGGTACTTCGCCGAGCGCGTGGGGCAAATTCAAGCCTGCCGGATTTTCGAAGCCGCCGGCACAGAAGTTCTGGAACGAGCTCCATTTCCCCAACGAATATCCGCTCGCCCATTACGAAATGTCGATGCTTTTGCCGCATTTCCTCAAGGAAGGCCGCGGCAAGCTTCAGGTATATTTCACGCGCGTCTTCAATCCGGTCTGGACGTATCCCGACGGCTTCACCTGGATCGAATCGCTTTCGGACGAATCGAAGGTGGGACTTCACGTCGCGCTTACTCCGACGTGGAACGAAACGGCGTATTTCGCCGATTATGTCCTCCCGATGGGCCATTCCGGCGAGCGGCACGATCTGACTTCCTACGAAACCCATTCGGGAATGTGGATCTCGTTCCGGCAGCCCGTTCTGCGCGAGGCGATGCGGCGGATGGGAAAACCGGTCGAGTACACTTACGAAGCGAACGTCGGCGAGGTCTGGGAGGAAGACGAGTTCTGGATCGAGCTCTCGTGGCGCGTCGACCCCGACGGCAGTCTCGGCGTCCGCGAACATTTCATGTCGCCGTATCGCCCGGGCGAGAAGATCTCGATCGACGAATACTACCGCTACATCTTCGAGCATACGAAGGGACTGCCCGAAAAAGCCGCCGAAGAAGGCCTGAGCGCGCTCGATTATATGCGCAAGTACGGTGCATTCGAGGTCGAGCAGGCGGTTTACGATCAGCACCTTAACGAGATTCCTGCGGCCGACCTTGAAGGCGCATCGATCGACTCGACGACCGGCGAGGTCCGGAAGGGTGTGAAGGTCATCGGCATCGTCGACGGC
>JAKQII010000274.1 GCA_029557535.1 Acidobacteriota bacterium | reverse complement strand
ACATCGCCAGGCCGTAATAAAAATCGTCGGTGGCAGGAACTATCTCGACGCTGTTGCCGGTGGCGAGTACGCGAAGCCAAATACTTTGCTTGTCACTGCCATTGCCCTGTGTATAGACGACGTTCTTGCCGTCGGGCGAGATGATCGCGTGCAGCGTTTTACCGTTCGTCGTCATTTTTTCCGCGATGAGCGGCGTCGATACGGTGTCGTGCTTTGGACCGTTGAGATAACCGCGAAGAATCCAAATCCCTGTGAGTATCAGGATGACCGCCGCAGCCGCAAGCGGGACGAGGACCTTCAAGGAGAACGAACGGGCCGGCGGTTCGCTTTGAACAACACCGGGCGCTTCATCAACTGCTTTCCGGCGAACGGGTGCGATGAACCGATACCCCAAACGCGGTACCGTTTCGATGAACTTTGGCTGCGCGCTGCTGTCGCCGAGCGATTTGCGCAGCATCTTGACATTGAACGTGAGATTTCCCTCTTCGACAAAACGGTCGGGCCAGATGGATCGCATCAATTCGTCCCGTTCGACCAGCCTGCCGGCATTCTCCACCAGAATTCGCAACGTCTCAAATACCTTCGGAGTCATCGGAATGGACTGCTCGCCCCGTCGCAGGGATTTCTCCGACACGTCCAAACGGAAATCTTCAAATTCGTAGACCTCACCCGGCATAAGGCTTTCTCACAAATTTCTCCCGCAAATCTCACCGTTCTTTCAGGACAATTGCGGCGCTGTCGCGCTAGGTTTGTTCGTCAACGACAGTCCGGAAAATGCTATCACAACCTTTAAGCGATCAACGAGGATTTTATCCGATTCTCGCCCCGACTGATCGCGTTTCGCAGAATGTCTGCAGTGCGCAGACCTTGAATATCCCCCGAAGTATTGCGCTGCCACCGACGGGTCGAAAGGCGGCGGCCATGTGCGTCGTTGGTTTTTCGAAAGCACTCGGACCGACACGCCCAAAACCTGAAACGGAGAATGATAAAGATGAGGATGAGTAAGTCGGCATACGTACTGAGTTCGTGTTTGGCAATTGTGTTGCTGGCGTTTTCTCTGTTTGGAGCGCCGGGCGATCTGGATACAGCCTTCGCCGGGACAGGGAAATTGCGGCAAGGCTTCGGATTCGGTAGCGATGAAGCGACCGCCATGGCGATCGACGTGAACCACAAAATGGTGGTTGCCGGAACCGTTGAGGACGGGGCGCGGAATTTGATCGCCCTCGCCCGCTATGAAACGACGGGAGCGCTCGATACCTCATTTGGGGCCGGAGGGAAAGTCGCCACTTATCTTGAATTCTTCGACCGGGTCGTTGCCCTCCGGATCCAGAATGACGGAAAGATCGTTGCCGCCGTCCGGACATTCACCGATGTAGTCCTGATTCGTTACAACGCGAACGGCTCGCTCGACACCTCGTTCGACGGCGACGGCATAGTCGTCACCGATTTTTCCAACGGCAGCGACGATTCGACGACGGCGATGATCATCCAAACCGATGGAAAAATCGTCGTGACCGCCGCAGTCAGTATCGGCGCCCCCTATGAATTCGGTGTTTTGCGGTACAACGCGAACGGATCCCCCGATTCGTCGTTTGGAATCAACGGAAAGGTATTAACTTCCGTCGGTCCGTCCGCCGACAGGCCGGAAGCGATCGCGCTCCAAGACGACGGCAAAATCCTCGTCGCCGGTTCGGCACTGCGATCCGCCGCTTCGTCGGTGAAGGATTTCGCGATCGTGCGTTACCTCCCGAGCGGCCTGCCGGATACCTCGTTCGACGGCGACGGGATTGTCGTCACGCAATTCGGCAACAGTGGCACGGCGATGGCGATCGCGTTTG
>JAKQII010000271.1 GCA_029557535.1 Acidobacteriota bacterium | reverse complement strand
CGGATAGATCGTGAGTTCGGCGCGCGACGATCCCGGCAGCGTGTTGGCCGGAAATTCAAGAGGGAAGTCGGACGATCCCGTGAACACGCGCGAATCGGTGCGGCTGATCTCCTCGCCGTCGGGCCGAACGGTCACCGGTTTTTCGATCGCGTCCGAATCCGTCTGACCTTCGGCCGTAACCCGCTGCTTTCCGTCCTTCACCGGCGACGTCGCGCGGAATCCAAAGACGGCGTTCGCCGCGCCGTTCTTGTCAACGCTGATGTTTTGCCGTTCAGGAGAAAGGAACGAGAACCAGTCCGACCTGTCCATCGTGACGTCGACCTTCTGCTTCGCTTTCGTGTAGTTGCGCACCTGCGTCGGAAGATGGATCTCGTCGCCCTCGGTCAGGAACTTCGGCGGATCGAGATCGACAAAGAAGGGTTGAAAGACCGCGATTTCCTTTTCCGCGACGCCGAGCCGGCCGTCTTTCGTCGAGGCGATCGTGTAAAGCTTCCACGTCGTGATGTTGTCGGCCATTTTGAACGCGACCGACGCTTTTCCGTCCGGGCCGGTCACAACCTCGGGACGCCAAAGAAGCGTCTCCGGAAAATACTGCCGCAGCCGCGGGGTTTCCTTTTCGACGTAAGGGACGTAACTGCCGTCGGGCGTGCGGACGACCTTTCTCCCGTCGATGACGACCACGTTATCAGCGTCATTGGCTTGAACACCGGGCGCCAATTTCAGCATCGAAGAAAAATCAGTGCCTTTCGGCAGGGATTGGAGACTCTGAGTGGTGATCGACGTTTGGACCGAAGTACTCGACGTTTCGACGGTAACGCTATCGTCGGAAGTAACGTCGACCGTCGAAGTGGCGCCCGCGATCTGGAGGGCGATGTTCACATAAATCGTGGAACCCGAGATGACCGGAACCGCCGAACGGACCGTATTCATAAATCCGGGAGCACTGGCACGAACGTCGTATGTTCCGGGTGCGAGACCGGCGAACAGATATTCACCGGTATCGTTTGTTTTGGTTGACCATTCAGTTCCGCCTGTTTCGCTTTTTGCCGTCACCGTTGCGCCGGGAACTACAGCCCCATTTGGATCGGTGACCGTTCCGACGATCGCGCCCGCGCCGGTGTAGGTGATCGGCCGGACCGGCACCGGTTTGACGTCGTCCTTCGTCCGCTCGGAGAGCACTTTGAGGAACTGCGCGAACGTCGGGTCATCGTAGGTGTACGGCTTTTTGTCCTCGCCGATTCCTTTGATCGTGAAGATTAGCGTCTCCTGCGTAACCGGCGTGATGATCTTTTTTTCGACCATCTTGTCCGAGCCGTATTCCTGGACCATTTCGACGGTGACCCGGTCGGAATACCGGCTCGATTTCGACATCGAGATCAGCAGTTTGTCGCCGTTGCCGTCCCGAAGCTGGTCGGGATCGATCCCGCCTTTTTTCAGCGTCGCCCTGAATGTCGCCTCGTCGGTCGGAAAAGGATCGGCGGTTTCGAGAATCGTCCTGATGCGCTGCTCGGTCTCGATGAAATAGTTGGTATCCTGGGTGTAAACCTCAAAGTCGTCGCCCGTCCAGCGGCGCGATTCATATTTCCCGTCCGGTCCGACGCTGCGGATAGTTGTCCGGAAATACTTGCCGGAGACAGTGAACTCGAAGCGGTACGGAAATCCGAAACCATCAAGGAATTGGCTCATTCCGAGTTCGGCAAGAAGTGTCTTCTCGTCGCGGATGTAGCCGCCGGTTCGTTGGTGATATTCGGCCAGCGCGTTGTCGATCTTGAATTTCATCGGCGGAAAATACTCGAATTGTTCACGGAAGGCGACGAGATCGTCTTCCGTGCCCCAGGTCTTATCGGGTCCGGCCGATTTGATGGTCACGACATCATGGACGCCACGGACCGAGAATTCCGGCTTGTACTTTTGGTCCCACGGGTCGCGCATCGAATCAAGATCGAAGCCCGCGTTTGAGGTGATCCGCCTGAAGCTCGCTTCGTCGGACGGATGGTCAAAAAGGGAGGAGTTGTAATGATCCTGCAGCAATTTCGAAAGTGCTGAAAATCTGGTCGCGAAGTAGGTTGAATAGGCAACCGCCGGACTCGATCCGTAGCCGTTCGAATGGAAGATCCGCGACCTGTAAAAACTGTCGTGGAGGATCATGTCGCCGACAACCTGCAGGTTTTCGCTGATCGGCTTCGAAAGATCCAACTCGTTGATGTCCTTGATGTTCACGCCGGCGAATCCTTTGCCGTCACCGAGCCAGCCGCGGAAATTCGAGAACATCGAACCGAACTCGGCGTCGGTTCGGGCGCGTTCCTCGACGGCGCGGTCGAGTATGACGACGCCGAGCGCTGATTCGATCGCCGCGCCTTTAGGATCGCTGACGCCGAAGTTCAACAGCGCCGATTCGCCCGGTTTGTACGTTTCCTTTCCAAATGAGGCGTCGACTTTTAAGGTCTCTGGTTCCGGAACGATGATGCCGCGCGATGATTCGATCAACTCGTCATCTTCGTCGCTTTCGAGATATGCGGCGATGACAAGCGCTCCACGGAGTTCGGATTGATAGGGAATCGTGAGCTCAGCTTGCCCGTTTCTGAGCGCCGCGCTCTGCGATGAAACGACTGACCAACCGCGGACGACGTCGATGTACGCGATGCCCGATTTCACGGTGCTTTGAAGTTTCACATTGACGGTTTCGCCCGGCTTGTAGATCGTTTTGTCCGTCCTGATGCTGATCTTCTCCTCGTCCTCATCGAATTCGACGGATTCCTCGTTATCCTCGCCGACACCGTACGTTCCTTTGAGCCCGTTCTTGTCGGTCGCGATCAGCTGGATCTCGAGGTCGTCGTCCTCGTCCTTAAATTTCGGCCGCCGGTAGTCAAGTTTCGCGACACCGTATTGATTGGTTTTGACGCGCGTGATCGGTTTGTACTTCTCTTCTTCGTCTTCCTCGCGGCCTTTGAATTCGACATCGCAAGCAGCCGGAGTTCCGTCGGCGTAGAACGTCGTGACGTATGCTTCGACGGGCATCGCGGGGTTGTTTCGGTATTTGTTTCCCACATATCGGACGTGGATCGGCTCGCGTGAGATGCGGACGTCGAAACGGCGCTGCTCGGTGCGATTCGTTGTCGGGTCAGTGACGTACGCCGTGAAATTGAGATCGGCGAAGTCACGGTAATCGCTGATGTCGTCAAAGTCCTCGCCGAGGTCGAACCGTGCGGTGAATTTGCCGTCGGCGTCGGCCTTGCCTTCCTTTTTATCGCCTTCTTCGATGTCGTATTTTTGGGTTTTGTAGTTCCAGCTCCGTTCGGTCTCGCGGACGACGCGGACCTTGCCGTTGGCGACGGGCCGGCCGAAGAGATAGTCCGCGCGGACCTCGATCTCGGCCGTTTTTTCGGTCGGTAGATAGTACGGTTTCACCGATTGGGCCTGAACCGAGAAGTTCGGCAGTTCGTAGCGGGAGATCTTGACCGACATGCTGCCGACGTAATATCCGTCTTCCTGATTCCGGGCCTTTACCTTGATCCGGTATGACCCGAGTTTGACGCCGTCGGGAATCGTCCACGAGATCGCGCCGATCCCGAATTCGGATGTCTGCAGTTTCTCACGATAAACGACCGTGTCTTCTTCGTCGACGATTCGGAATTCAACTTCCTCGCCGCTCACAACATACTTTGATTCGTTGCCCTTCATCAGGATCCCGCGAACGCTCAGTTGCTGTCCGGGTTGATAGATCGGCTTGTCGGTCAGCATCAGGAAGTTGAAGTCATCTTTCGAGACGTTGACAGATCGGTATGCCTCACGTTCAAAGCCATTCTTGCTTCCGGTGACAGACAGATTTCCCTCGCCTTCGTAAACAACATTGAACGGGATCTTGAAGTCGAGCAACGCGAAACCGTCTGCATCCGTTTTGGACGACGCCTCGAGTTTTACGAACTCATTCTCCTTGTCGCGAAGTCTCATTCGCAGAATAGCGTTGACCGACACGTCACGAACGCCGCGGCCATTGAGCGGATCGATCGCGCGGACCCGCGTCCGGTAGGTCATTCCGGTAAGCAGCGAATCTGACGCGAGGACCCGGAGTTCGAATGCATCCCTGATTATCTTGGAAACTGAGATCGTGGTTGAATTTGAACCGATCGAGACCTTCAGGCGAAACCACAATAGATCGGAGGGCGTTCGACCGGAAATATCGCCGAGAGGCAGGCTGATCGGATAGCTTCTTTTTCCGTTCTCGATCTTGAGCCGTTGCGATTGAGCCGCCGGGATCGCGGCCGACGTATTGAGAAGCTCGATTCCGACATTCGTCTCGAAGGCGGGTCCGGGATTATCGATGACAAGTCCGATCTCGGCGGTCTTCGAGTTGTAAACAAGGGTCGATTCGTTCTCGACGACGGATTGGGCTGAGGCCGAAAAAAAGCAAAGCACGGCCAGCACGAGCAAAGGGAAGAGTCTCTCTCGCATAACTTCAAGTCCTTTGATTTTGGGATTTTGGCCCGCCTGAGCCGGTCGGGCCGCTATCGGAAAATCGAGTGTAAAATGTAAAGCCGACTAATGGATGCGGCGAGGTTTTCGAAAGGTTGCTTTTTGGTCAGTGGACAGTGGTCGGAACATTTGCGATTTTCGATTTGCAATTTGCGATTGGGGAATGCCAATCGTTCTGCCCACTGCCCACTGCCCACTGCCCACTGCCCACTGCCCACTGCCCACTGCCCACTGCCCACTGCCCACTGATCAGAGATTCTTCTCAATAAACGCCGTCATCATTTCGTACATGTGCCGCGCCTGCTGCGGATTCGAAACGCCGTGACGCTGCGTGGGGTATGTCATGAACTCGAACTGCTTGCCGGCCTTCTGGAGTTCGTAAATTAGCTTGATCGCGTTCTGCTGATGGACGTTGTCGTCGATCGCGCCGTGGATGATCAGCAGCCGGCCGTTCAGGTCCTTCGCGGCGTTGATCACGGAACCCTTCGCATAGCCATCCGGGTTGTTCTGCGGCGTCCGCATGAAGCGCTCCGTATAGATCGAATCATAGAGCGCCCAGTCGCCGACGAGGCCGCCGGCGATGCCCATCTTCAGCGTCTTCGTGTGCGTCATGAAATAGCTCGTCATGAACCCTCCGTAGCTCCAGCCCCACATTCCGAGCCGGGCGCCGTCGACGTATGGGAGCGATTTCAGATACGTGAACCCGTCGTCGAGATCGAGCGTCTCCGTCTGTCCCATCTTCTGGTATACGTTCCACGTCGATTCGAGTCCTTTGCCGCTCGCGGTGCGGTTGTCGCAGATCCAGATGATGTAACCTTTCTGCGCCAGCATTTGGTGCCACATCAAGCGCGACCCGCCCCATTGATTGCGGACCTGCGGCGCATGCGGACCGGAATATGTGTAAGCAAAGACGGGATATTTCTTGTTCGGATCGAAATCGGGCGGCAGGATTCGCATCGCTTCCATTTCGAAACCGTCGCGCGTTTTGACCTTCAAAAATTCAGGCTTTCCGAGCTTGAACGCACCGAGAACCGGAACCCTGTTTTCGTCGAGGACGCGATCGAGCGAGCCGTCTGACTTGAAAAGTCTCGTTTGCGGAGGCGTGTTGATGTCGCTCCAAACATCGACGAATCGCGAAAATGTCGGATCGAACGAAACGCGATGCGTTCCCGGCATGTCGGTCAGACGCTTGATCTCGCCGTTATCGAGCCGGACGCGATACGCGAAGGTATCGAGCCAGTTGTTCTCCATTCCGATCGCGGTGAAATACGCGAACGCATTCGATGCGTCGACGCCAGCAAAACTCGATATCTCCCAACGACCGCTCGTAAGCTTTTTGATCAGGCGTCCTTCTTTTGAAAAGTGATAAAGATGATTGAAACCGTCGCGTTCCGATTGCCAGAGGAACGAGCCGTCGTTTAGCCAAACGGGATCGCCGTTGACAGCGACCCACGGACGCGAACTCTCGCGAAACAGCGTGGTCGGTCGACCGTTTGCGTCGGCCGCGACGAGATCGAGGAACGTCTGTTCGCGGTTCTGAGCCTGGAAAACGACCGCCGAACTGTCTGGCTGCCAAGCGACCTTCGTGATCAGGAAATCCTTCGGATCGTAGCGTGAGAGATCGACGAATTTCGCGGCGTCGCCAAAACGGACGATCGGCCGCGGGATCTTTTCGCCGACCTTCGGGATCCGTCCGAGATTCGGAATAACGCTCGATTTGGTGACGTCCGCGATCCCGAGCGTCACCAGCGGGTTCGGATCTCCGGCTTGCGGGTAATCGGTGTTCTCGATCCGTTGATCGGTAACCGTATCGTCGACGAGCACGAATTTCGGGACCGGCGATTCGTCGGTCCGCAGAAACGCGATCTTCGTCGAGTCCGGCGACCACCAATAGCCGCGCTTGTTGCCGCGTCCGTAGAGTTCCTCTTCATAAACCCAGTCGAGATAGCCGTTCAGGATCTTCTCGCCGCCGTCGCGCGTCATCTGTTTCTCGTTCCTTGTACCGACGTTCACGACGAAGAGATTCATGCCGCGGACGAAGCTGATCCACTTTCCGTCGGGCGAAAAATCGGCTTCGAACTCCTCGTCCTTCGGCGTGTTTGTCAGCCGCGAGACGCTTCCCTCAGCGATATCATAGATCCAAAGATCGTTATTGTGATTGATCAGGATCGCGGTCTCGTCGGCGTTGAACTGCGGCATCGATTGCCCGATCCGGTTTGCCTCGTCGAGCGTGAACCCGCGTGTCTGCGTCAGCACCGAAACGAACTTCTTCGTGTCGACAAGCGGTGATGTTTGGCCCGTTCCGGCGTCGACGCGGACCGTTTGCCCGTTGACGAATTGCAGATACGACGATCCGTCCTTGGACCAACCGGTGATCGAGATCGGACGGCCGCTGAACGGGATCCGCTTTTGCGCGTCGAAGATGTCGTCAAGTGACAGCATCCGATCCTGCGCATGCGCGAAGGACGTGAATGCGATGATTGCGATTAGAAGAAGATAGATTTTTCTCATATTCTCAAGCTCTGTGATTAAGACCGTAGCGCTCCAGTCGGCTTGCGCTCCAGTCAGGCTTTCGGATGCGCTTTGTCGTAAACCTCGATCAGTTTTTCCATCGAGACCTGCGTGTAGATCTGCGTCGTCGACAGCCGGGCGTGTCCGAGCAACTCCTGGATGTCGCGCAAGTCGGCGCCCGAATCGAGCAGGTGTGTCGCGAACGAATGGCGCATCGAGTGCGGCGAGATGTCGCGATTGATCTCGGCGCAAAGCTTGATGTACTTGTCGACCATACGGCCGACGGATCGCGTCGTGATCCGCGTTCCCTGGTAGTTCAAAAAAACCGCCTGCTCGTCGCGTTCGGTCGGCGGGCAGTTGTTGAGAAAGACGGGACGCGTCTCGGTCAGGTAATACATGACCGCCTGCGCCGCCGGTTCGCCGAACGGAAGGATCCGCTGCTTTTTCCGCTTGCCGGTGACGCGGACGAGCTTCTCGCGAAAATCGATGTCGCGCAGATTCAGGTTGACGAGCTCGCCGACGCGCATTCCGGTCGCGTAAAGAAACTCGAGGATCGCCCGGTCGCGACGACCGAGATCGGTGTT
>JAKQII010000266.1 GCA_029557535.1 Acidobacteriota bacterium | reverse complement strand
ACATCGCCGGGTACGATCTCATTGGCGGGAACCTCGACCTCGACTCCGTCGCGGAATACCGTGGAGGTTGGCGCAGCCATCCGTCGAAGCGCTTCGATCGCGCGTTCGGCGCGGTATTCCTGAACGAACCCCAGAAGGACCGCAAAAACAACTATGACCGTGATGGCGATTGCCTCGATCCCGTGTCCCATCACGGCCGACAGCGAGGTCGCAATCAATAGAATGATGATCAGTACATTCTTGAATTGTTCGGCAAGAATTGCCCACGGAGATATCCGCGGCCCGGACTTGAGTTCGTTCGGACCGAACGTCGACAGCCGATTCGCCGCGATCTCGGACGTCAGTCCGTGAGTATTTGTGTCAAGGGCCTCAAGCGCGCCGTCAACGTCAAGCGCGTACGCCGGCACTTTGTCGGTGAACGTGTTCATGGTTTGCCACGGCGTCCGCTCCGCCTGTAATCAGCTTAAACCTGCCGATTGCGTGATTCAAGCAGCGGATCAATTGATCGCCGCGGCGGTCTGCTTCGCAACCGCTCTTACCGCATACCCCTACGGAGCGTCGCCGAATACGACAACCTTTGCCCTAAGCTGACGGGCGTCGGCGGCATTCGTGAATTATGCGTCGCGCACGACGCCGGAGACGCGGCACGGTCCGTCGTGGCCCTTCATAAACATCTCGGATGTGTTGTCTGCCGTTAGTCGATGCCGACTTGCGTCAGAACTCATACACACCCGGTGGTTGGTCCTCGCCTGTTCGTCCGGTTTCGATCTTGGCGACAAAATAGTTCTCGCCGGTGATCTTCTTCCCCGCCAGATGCCGCAAAGTAGCGAGTTGTCCGACATGCGTCAGAGCATCGGCAATCGGGCCTTGGAAGAGCTTCTCGTAGGTACACGCGATCGGCTGGTCAGACGCGAGCCGTTCGTCGAGAATCTTCAAGGCCGCGTGAAAGCGGTCCGCCTGCTCGGTCCAGGACGTTGGATTCGCATTCGACCACTTCTCTTCGCCGTTCGCTTGCGTCAGCGCCCAATCGAGCAGATCGCCGATATGCGCGAGGATCTCAAGCGGCGTACGAATCCCGTCTCCGGCCCGAAAATTGGCGAATTCATCGTCGCCGCCGCGGATTGTCTTCGAACAGCGGTAGGCGAGCGTCGCCAACGTGTGTCTGATCAGTTGTCTTTCGGAATCGTTCATATCAATCGATTGATTTGTGCTCGGTGCCCTCGCCGGCGGTGATGAAGAGCATCGTCGTCGGTTCCGCGACCCGCGCGGTATGCCATGTTCCCCTCGGAACGAACGCGAAATCGCCCGGTTTCGAAAGCTCGCTTTCACCGCTTTCTTCAAGGACGAAAGTGATCCGGCCGGCGATCAGACAGACGATCTCGTCGCCGTTCGGGTGCCGTTCCCAGAACGGCCAGTCCGAATCGAACGAATTGAATGTCACCAGATACTCGTTGTGAAAGTCGCCGAGTTCACCGGCGCCGAGGCGCTGCCAGAACGTGTCGTCAACGGCGAGTTCGTCGATCGAGGCATCGGGCCGGAGCCGCAAAAATGTAGTGTTCAGATTCATGTATCTCATCCTGAATTTCCCAATCCTTTTTCGCGAACTTGCCGGACTATGCGTGTGATTCTCACGCGGAGGCAGCGGAGATCGCAAAGAGCGCGGCGTTATGGCTGATTGTTATCGCCGCGTAATTCGGTCTGATTGTCGTCTCAGAGATCAAGTTTGATCATCTCCTTATTCCTGCG
>JAKQII010000264.1 GCA_029557535.1 Acidobacteriota bacterium | reverse complement strand
GAGTGAAGTGGCTGGAAGGCGCGATCGACCTGAGCGCCGCCGAAGGCGACGGAGTTATCTGCAACCCTGCTGTGTCGGTCTGCGCACCATCATTGTGCGGCGTCGGCGTATTGCCGGCGATGATCGCCGGCACGCTGCTGTACTGTAATGGACGGCGACGCGCGTATTGAACGGGCAATTCGAACAACGCCAATCGCTTGCATCGCGCCTACGGTGCACCCTGAACGATTGCAGTCGGCCGGATTGAAGACTACTGACCCACCACCGCAAGCCACCTGAGTCTGAATTGCGGCTTACTCCCGACTCGCGCTGATTGCCACATGAGTTATCGACGGGCGAAGCGCGATCTCTGGGTCATCCGACGCTGAATCACGCATGAGTCACGCGCGCTACTGGCCGCCCGGCGCGGCCACTTCTTCCACATCAACCTGCACATCTTCAAAGATGAGCTCGCCGTCCCAGATTTCAAATACGTCAATCGTCCTTCTGGCGGCATCCGGACTGGCGCGAAGAATCACATCCACCGTCGGCGATTGAAAATCAGCCGTGTCCAGGCCCACAGAGTAATTCGTGTTCCGGCCGGAACCGCAGGACACGGTACCGATCCGTCGTTCATCACCATCGACTCGAATGAATACGTCGAATGCCGCGCCGATCGGAAGCCCGGCGGAAACACCGCTCGCCATCTGCACTTCGATGCTGAGATACGGCTGCTCCTTGTGCTTTCGTCGCAGCCGGACCTCGCGAATCTTGATCAACGTCTTCATCGCCGCGTTCAACTCGGCGTCTTCCCTCAGTCGAACCGGATCGGGCGCCTGAGACGGCAGAACCTCCAGCGGCAGCGATACGTCAACGGTCGTCGAACAGTTCGGCGCGACGCCGGAGACCGGATTCGGCTGGTTGATGAAAAGCTGAAGGTCGTACTTCACGTTCACCTTGTGAATACCCGGCATGAGCGGCACCGGATCACGCGCACAGGATGTCATCGTCATTCTTCCGCCGAGGCCGGTCAGGGTTCCTCCCTGGTAGCCGGACGGTTCCAGCAGTGACGTGTCGCCGCATCGGGCGCGAAGTTCACATGACATCACGTATGTGTTCATCGATGTCGGCATGCGCCCCTGTTCGGATACTTCAACGACGAGGGTTTCACCCTGTCGAACCGGCGATCGGATGCGAACCGCCGCGATGACACCCTGCCGTTCGAACAGCTCGCGCTGCTCGGCGGTCAGCTCGTCGGCCGAATAGCCGCCGCCCAGCGCGCTGATCCACTCCACGTCGGCAGCCGAGCTTCCGACGCCGGCCTGCACGCGCAGCGCCGCGTCGTAAAACTGCTTGAGCTGTTCGATCGACATCTCGCCGTTTTGATTGCGGCGCACCAGTTCCTTCAGTTTGTCGAGATTGCCCGCCTCCGCACCCGGGATCAGCCAGCTCGTCGGCGTCCACTTCAACCAGTCAATTGACGACAGCGCACCGCCGACGGACATCGGCCCGAACACGAGCACGAGACACAGCAGCATCACCGCCGCGACAATCCGCGGTCGCGACCGACGCCGCGCGCCGATCACCACCATGCCGTCGCTCAGCGCGGCTCCGCACTCCGGACACTGTCCGGACACCGCACCGGTCAGGTTGTATTCGCAGTTCCGGCAATGAGGATCGCCGCCGACGCGCCGTCCGCGCAACGTTCGCAGCAGAATCACCACGGCGATGA
>JAKQII010000253.1 GCA_029557535.1 Acidobacteriota bacterium | reverse complement strand
CGTCGTACGGGTGCCCGAAACGAGAACTTTCCCGTCCGCCGTCACGAGTACTTGCGCGGGACGATATCCCGCGTCGGGTTCGAAGACCGCGCCCTGAAATCCGAACGACGTGTCGAAATCTCCCCAAGCCGCGATGGCATTCGAACACTGGATCGTAATCGCGATCATTACCGCGACAAGTATTCCGACTGGTTTTGATGAATGTTTCCCCATTGTTTTTTCTTTGTTCTCCCTTGGTTGTGGTCGCGCAATGTTTTCGCGGTCACCTCAATTTCTTTCAAAATGCTCGCCGCTTCTGCTAGAATCCGAGCAGAATTTCAACCCGCGTTGGCCTTTCCGGCGTGACTGCAGTTTCGCGTCGTATCTTGCTAATAGTCCTTAAAGTCGGGGTAAATTGTTGCTAATAGTTCCTAATGGGTGTGTTCGGTGACCCGTCGGGACGCGGCCCCCGTTGGCGGTCCGACAATAAGATGAATGAGCGATAAGACATCCAGATTCCTCAGTTTCGACGGGTTTGTGCTCGATCGTGAGCGCCATTTGCTGATGGTCGCCGGCGAACCCGTCTCGCTCAGCTCGAAGGCCTTCGACATCTTGTTGGTCTTGGTCGAGAATCGTGGCTCCGTGATGTCAAAAGGCGATCTGCTGGACGCGGTTTGGCGAGATCAGTTCGTCGAGGAAAACAACCTGACGGTGCACATTGCGGCGCTGCGCAAGGCCCTCGGTGAGAAGAAAGGCGATAATCGTTACATCGTCACGGTCCCGGGAGAAGGCTATAAATTCGTCGCCGAGCCGGTCGGGCCGGAAACGCACGCGATCGTCATCGAGAACCGTACGATCTCGAAAGTGGTAATCGAGGAGTCGTCGGACGACGACTCGTTGCTCCGGCAACTTCCCGGCGTTCGTGCAAACCGTTCGCGCTGGCGGTGGGCGGTCGCGGCGGCCGTGCTCGTCGCGGTCGCGGGATTGTTCGTTTACGCGTTCATCGACAAAGGAGCCGTCGGCGCGGGCGGGCGATTCCGAAGCCGCGTTTTCGCCACGTCGGGGGGTGTTCCCCATCGGGTCGCGATCTCCAACGACGGAAAGAAGGTCGCCTACGTTCAGCGGCAAAAAGGCCAGGATTCGATGTGGATCGGCGAATTGGCATCGGGTAACAGCATCCAACTCGTTGCGGCATCGGACAGGCTGTACAGTTATGTTGGATTCTCACCGGACGACCAGAACGTTTACTTTACCGCGAGGGATCAGAATCACGAGACTTGGACTTTGATGCGGATCTCTGCTTTCGGCGGCGCGGTTCAGGACGTCTTAGTAGGTGTCCACAGTTCGCCGAGTTTTTCTCCGGATGGCCGGCGTATCGCATTTATCAGAAAGGACAGTCAGTCTGAAAGTAGCGCGATTCTGACGGCGGACTCAATATCGGGGAAATCCGAGCGGGTTCTCGTCGGACCGGAATCGAATCTCGGACTTGCCGGCACTGGCGTCGCCTGGTCTCCGGACGGCAGAATCGTCGCCGCGATCAAGGTGAGCAACGGAGAGTGCGAGATCATCGGCGTTGACGCCGAACGCGGATCGTACACCACGATCGATCGCGGAACGTGCCGGGAAAACTCCAACCTCGCCTGGATGCCCGACGGCAGCGGGTTACTGGCGACAACTTCCGAGGGCGATGCGAGTATCGACGGTGCGGTGAAATTCGTTCCGTTCCCGTCGGGTCAGTCCGTCGCCGTCACCAGCGACTCTCAGAATTATGCAAATTTCAGCCTGAGCGTTTCAAAGGACGCCCGTGCGGCGCTGCTGCAAACGAGACGCGATCCCGCGATCTGGTTGAGCGAGTCGGGCGATCCGGCCGATGCCCGAAAGATCGTTGACGGCTCGCGGGCGCGACTCGAAGGGATCGGAGGGCTCTCGATCGCATCCGACGGGCGCCTGCTATTTGTCGCGCGGTCCGGGAAGAGCATTTCCATCTGGGACATGGATGCTGATGGCAACGGCCAGCGACAGTTGACTGCGGCGGAAGGGACGAGCTTCGACAGTCAGGTCAAGTCGACTTCGGACGGCCGTTATCTGGTTTTTCAATCGAACCGAACCGGCAACACTGAAATCTGGCGGTCGAATCGTGACGGAAGCGGCGCGATTCGGCTTTCAAACGGCGGGATCAACGACCAGCCGGACGTGTCGCCTGACGGCCAGACGGTTATTTTCCGCTCGACGACGGATCGTCTGAGCACGATCTGGGCCGTCACGATCGACGGCAAGAATCCCAGACAGTTGACCAAAGAGCAGTCGTCGTGGCCGGTCTTTGCATTTGACGGAAAACGGTTCGCTTGCATTTACGGACGACCCGTTGATGCCGGCGATAAAAAGATCGCCGTTTTTGCTCTCGGAGACCCGACGCCTGCTTCCGTTTTCAAGATCGCGCTGAACGGCGTCGTACACAGCCGGCCGGCTTGGACCGCGGATGATCGTTCGATCGTTTACAAAGATCTCGTGAGCGGACTCTGGCGTCACGACCTTTTATCGGGACGGCTGACCCCGGTTAGCGGGTTCGACGGTC
>JAKQII010000232.1 GCA_029557535.1 Acidobacteriota bacterium | reverse complement strand
TCCCTCTTTCGTCAGTAGTTTGAAGATCCGTTTCACGCCCGTGCGAAAGGCCTTTGACGATGCATGAAGCGTCTTCTCGAATCCGTATCGCGAGTCGACGACCGCCTCAAAGTCCTTTTGCGATCTGTAAAGTTCACCCATCTCGACGAGCCCTTCGTCGGTGTAAACCAAGGTGTCGCCGGTCACGCACGGATTACAGGCGTGGATCGGACCCATCGTCGAGATCATGTGATTGTGGCGGTTGACCTCGTCGATGAAGATAATGCCAGGCTCGGCATATTTGTGAGCCGAGGCGACGACGCGGTTCCATATGTCGGGAGCGTAGACCATGCCAGGTTCCGGCGGATTCTCGGTCGAGCAGTCCGAAAGATCGGCGGTCTCGAACGCGAGCTTGTCGGCGAACGTCACCGTTTCGCCGCTCGGCCGCCGGTAAACGACATAATCTCCACCCGTGACCGGATCATGGACCGACTGATTCCAGGCTTCGCCGTCGAAGTCGGTCTGGAACCATGCCTTTTCGTCGACGGCCTTCATGAAATCGTCGGTCACGGTCACCGAGATGTTGAAATTGGTCAGTGAATGCTGATCGTTCTTGGCATGGATAAAGCGGAGGACGTCCGGGTGCTTGATGCTGAGGATGCCCATGTTCGCACCGCGGCGGACGCCGCCCTGTTTGACGACCTCGGTCGTGCCGTTGACGATGTTCATGAAACTCACCGGGCCGGACGCTACGCCCCGGGTCGAGTTGACCATCGATCCCGCCGGTCGGAGAAATTCGTAGGTCATTCCGGTTCCGCCGCCCGTCTGGTGGATGATCGCAACGTTCGACGCATGCTGCATGATCCCCTCGATCGAATCGGGAACGTTGAGGACGAAGCACGCGGCGAGCTGACCCTTCGGTTTGCCGGCGTTGACGAGGCACGGCGTGTTGGGGACGAATTCGCGATTGAGCATGATCTCGGTCATCGAGTCGTAGAAATAGTCACGTTGGATCGGATCTTGTTCGGCCGACGATACGTGGCCGACGACACGCCGGACGATATCGTCCCAAGTCTCAAGCGCGTCACCGTTCATATCTTTCAGCGAATACCGCTTGCTGACGACCTTCCGGGCGTTCAGGCCGAGCGGTTTGACGTTGCGCTTGCGCGCCGCGCCCGTTCCGTTTCCGTTATCTTGACCATTTTTGGCGACAAAGCCGCCCGATACGACAGGCTCGAAGACTGTACTCATATTCGAATTTCTCCTCAGCGTCTTTTAGAGACAGTTATTCTGGAATTCTAAATCTTACTACTTTTTGTGCATTTTGAATGCGTGTGGTAGATGTAAAACTTCTGACCGAGCCCCGGAACGTTGGGAGCGAATTCTGTTCGGGGCGAGTTGAAATATACCCGATTGGAATTTGGGATGTCAACAGAAAAGAACACAATATATTGTGCTCGTAAGAATTCTGTGACACATATATCGGGTAAGTTAAAGTATTTCCTGAGGTTTGGCGATTTTGGATTTCGGATTTCGGATTTTGGAATCGCGTTATTGCCCGAGTTTGGCTCGACCTGACAGCGAAATCGCGCAATTCTCCCGAATCGAGACCGACAGGAGATTCCAAATCCGAATCCCAAATCCGAATTCCCGAATCCCGAATCCAAAGTGGTTTGACTAACGATTTGCCGTCCAACAAACTGTTATGGATGGATAAACTGATTCACGGACTCGCGGCCGACGCGACGGTCCGCGTGATGGCTGCGATCACAACAGATATGGTGCGCGAGGCCGTCCGGCGTCACCGGACGTCACCGACGGCCTCGGTCGCGCTCGGACGTCTGATGACGGGAACCCTTCTGCTCGGTTCGAGTCTTAAGGAGTACGATCGGTTAACGGTTCGCATCGATGCGGCCGGGGACGTCGAAGGTCTCGTCGCCGAGGCCCTTGCCGACGGCAGCGTCCGCGGTTATGCGCGCAATCCGGCCGCGGATCGTCCGCAACGCGCGGACGGAAGCTTCGATGTCCCGGGAATTGTCGGCGGCGGAATGTTGAACGTTGTACGCGAGACGGGATTCGAACTCGGTCTTCGGCCGGAGCCATACGTCGGGTCGGTCCCGATCGAGACCGGTGAGATCGCTGAAGATATCGCGAGTTACCTGCTCAAGAGCGAACAGATCCCGTCGGCGGTGATGCTCGGTGTCACGCTTCAGGCGGAAGAGCCGTTCGTCCGTCACGCCGGCGGCGTGATGATCCAGATGCTGCCGACAGCCAATCCGAACATTGCCGTGATGATCGAAGACACGATCCTTCACGCGCCGAACGTCACCGAAGCGATCCGCGACGGCGCGACGCCCGAGGATCTGATCAAGCTGATGCTCGGCGTGATCGATTACGAGATCCTCGGCCAGAAGGATGTGCGGTTTCAGTGCAATTGCTCGTTCGAGCGGGCCGTGAACCTGATCGCTTCGCTTGGAAAGGACGAGGTTCGTTCGATGCTCGCGGAAGACAAGGGCGCAACGATGACCTGCGGATTCTGCAACGAGGAATACCGCCTCAACGAGGATGATTTGCGATCGATTCTTGAACAGTGAGAGTTACGCGTTGCGCGTGAACGATGTCGCGCCTCATTCAACCGTCATGCGAATCACTCGGCGCCTGTTCTGAAGGCACAGGACGCCTCTACGCTTCTGACTTTGCGCCTTCGCGGCTTTGCGGGAACATTGGATTTGTGCTCCCGCAAAGGCGCCAAGGCGCAAAGTGAGTTTCGAACGATCAGTTTTGGTGAATGGCCGAATAGGGGCCGGGACCAGATGGACTCTCGTTTGAGCCTTGTTTTGCCCAGTTCGTTTGCTCGTGGCCTCGACGTCAATAATTCGCCAGATCGCCTGCCCTGTACTCAGCGTCCGCGAGCATGATTTCGGCGAATTTGAGCTATTGCGAAACGCGCATGACGAGTCCTAGTATCTGAACTGGCTTGAGTGGATGACGCCGCGCGAACCGCAGGCGTCGGTGTAATACCACGTCCCGTTGCTGTCACGCACACCGGTCGAGCCGAGGATCGAAACCGGCGCGTTCCGTTGCCGGATCACGCAAATGATCCTACCGTTCGGCGTTGCGCGGACGTTCGTCGGCGGATCGACGATGTAGGCCGTGCGGTATTGAGTCGGAGGCGGCACGGTCGGCATCGTCGTCGGCAACGGAGTCGGCGTTTGCTTTTTCTTCTCCTCAAGGGCCTTTCTGTCCTTCTCCAGTTTCTCGCGCTCTTCATCGAGTTTTTCCTGCTCGGCCTTCAGTTTCTCCTTTTCCTCTGAGATCTCGTCCTTCAAGCCGCCCGAAGGGGTCGAATTCGAGGTCGCTTTCCCGCGGTCGTCGTCCACGGTCGGACGCATCAGATAAACCGTGAAACCGATGCCGCCCGCGACGATCAAGAACAGCAGGAACACGATGACGACCCACAACAGACCGGAGCCGGAACGCGCCGGAGGCGGCGGTGCCGGTAGTATTTGCGGTTGGAACGGCTGTTGGAATGAAGGCTGTTCGACGGGGATGATCGCCGGGGCGCTGCGGACAACGGTCGGCATCTCGACGCTCGCGATCGTCGGCGCGGACGACCAGTCGAGGGTCGTTCCGTCAGTCAGACAAAAATTCACTTCATCGTCGTAAATTTGGCCGCATTGGGGACACGTCTTCATAGTTTCGTTCGCAAAACCTAAGATCAATGCCGTCTTAATTTTAGCACAATCGTTTGTGCGATTTAACTTGCGGTCGGGCCCGTTACGGGCGTATCGTAAGTACCATAGCCGTCCGGGATGGTCGGTGAAAATCAGACACGGAGAGTGTTAAGAAAATGAAAAAGTTCGATTATGCGGTCGTCATCGGCCGTTTCCAACCGCTCCACAACGCACATCTGGAATTGATCCGTTACAGCTTGTCTCTCGCCGAGAAGGTCGTGATCGTACTCGGCTCCGCCCGAAGTGCGCCCGATATCCGAAATCCGTTCACGCCGTCGATGCGCGAGGAGATCATCCGCGCATGTCTTCCGGAAGAAGCGGAGCGCCTCGTCTTCCGCGCCGTCCGGGATTATCCGTACAACGACCACGTTTGGACGGCGGAGATCCAGAACGTGGTTGGCGAGTTGTCCGAGGACGACGGATTCGAAAATCCGCGCGTCGGGATCGTCGGTTTCTTCAAGGATCGGAGCTCCTATTATTTGAACCTGTTTCCGCAGTGGACGTTCGAGGAATTCTATTGTTCCGACAAACGGCAGCTGACGCTGAACGCGACCGAGATCCGCGAGAAATACTTCGGCGGCGACGATTCGTGGCGTTCGCTCGTCCCCGAAGTCGTCGCTGCTTACCTCGACGCGTTTCGCGCGACCGAATTCTTCCCGGCATTGAAAAGCGAATTCGATTATCTGGGCAAGTATCGCGAGGACACACGGTTCGTCGGCGTGCCGTACAAGCCGACGTTCGTCACGACCGACACCGTTGTCGTGCAAAGCGGTCATGTCCTTGTTATCCGTCGCGGATTTCAGCCCGGGAAAGGACTGCTCGCGCTGCCCGGCGGATTCCTCGCCGAGAACCTGACGCTTGAGGAGTCGGCGATCAAAGAACTCAAAGAAGAGACGAGCATCAAGGTTCCGGTCCAGGTCCTTCGCGGAAGCATCAAGGCGTCGCACGTCTTCGATTTTCCGGAAAGGAGTCTGCGCGGCCGGACCGTGACGTTCGCTTATTATCTCGAACTCGCGCCGGACCTCCGCGAGGGGCTCCCGCGGGTCAAAGGCGGCGACGATGCAAAAAAGGCCTTTTGGCTGCCGCTATCGGCGCTCGGCGAAAAAGAAGACGAGTTCTTTGAAGACCACATCCATATAATTCGTTACTTTTTGGGAATATGATCCCATGTGGGATGTGGGATATGGGAATGGGGATATTTCCGAAATCCGAAATCTCAATTCCGAAATGCAATTAGGTTTCCGGGTAGGAAACCGAAAATAGGAGAAAAGAAAATGTTTGAGATCAACAGAATCATCGATACAGACTCGTACAAGGCGAGTCACTGGCTGCAGTATCCTCCGAACACGGAGCTCGTCCACTCGTACCTCGAATCGAGAGGTTCGGAACGCGAATGGCGCGAGACCGTCTTTTTCGGACTGCAATACATACTCAAGCGATTTTTCATCGAGCGCTTCACGCAGGAGATGGTCGAAGAGGCGCGCGAGGTGATCACAGCGCACGGCGAGCCGTTCAACTATGACGGCTGGACGAGTCTGATCCGAAAACACGGCGGGCGGCTTCCGCTCCGTGTCCGCGCCGTTCCCGAAGGATCGGTCGTTCCGCTCCGGAACGTCCTGATGACGGTCGAGAACACCGATCCCGAGTTCTTCTGGCTGACGAGTTGGTTCGAGACGCAGCTGATGCGGATCTGGTATCCGTGCACCGTCGCAACGCAGTCGTTCCATATCAAACGCGATGTGTTTCGGTTTCTTCAGGAGACGGCCGACGACGCCGTGGCCGAGATCGGGTTCAAGGTCCACGACTTCGGGGCGCGCGGAGTTTCGTCGCAGGAGACGGCGGCGATCGGCGGTGCCGCGCATCTCGTGAATTTCTTCGGCACCGACACGATGGCCGCGTTGCTGATCCATCGCGAGTTTTACAATACGCCGATGGCCGGATTCTCGATTCCGGCGGCCGAGCATTCGACGATCACGAGCTGGGGCCGCGAGAACGAGGCCGAGGCCTACCGCAACATGCTGCGCAACTTCGCTGAACCCGGAAGCCTCGTCGCGGTCGTCTCCGATTCCTGGAACATCTACGAGGCCGTCGACAAGATCTGGGGCGACCAGCTGCGACAGGAAGTTATCGATTCCGGAGCGACGGTCGTCATCCGGCCCGATTCGGGCGAACCGGTCGAAGTGGTGTCGCGGGTCGCCGGTCTCCTCGCCGAAAAATTCGGCTTCGATCTCAACTCGAAAGGTTACAAAGTGCTGCGCAACGTCCGCATCATTCAGGGTGACGGCGTCAACGAACGCTCGATCCATGAGATCCTGGAACGTTTGAAATCGAACGGATTCTCGGCGTCGAACATCGCCTTCGGCATCGGCGGCGCGTTGCTGCAAAAGATCGATCGCGACACGCTGAAGTTCGCTTACAAATGTTCGGCGATCGTTTCCGATGGACAACTGATCGAGGTCTACAAGCAGCCGATCCCCCGATACATCCGAAGACTCGGCGTGGTGACCGCCCCCACCGGCGCCGCCATCCGGGACATCATCAACATCGCGACGCGGCGCAACCCCTTTGTGCAGATCATCCTGTACCCCGCACTGGTGCAGGGAGACGGC
>JAKQII010000223.1 GCA_029557535.1 Acidobacteriota bacterium | reverse complement strand
CGGAGCGGACGTCGCCGGCGAATTGTTTCCGAATTCCGACCCGCTCGGGAGCGAGCTCCGCATCGGCCAGCTGCCCTATACCGTGGTCGGTATCGCCGAACCGCGCGGTTCGCTGTTCGGCGCATCGCAGGACGCATTTGTCCAGATCCCGCTCGGGACGTTCGCGAGGATCTTCGGTGTGCGATCGCGGTCCCTTTCGTTGCTCGCGCGGGCCCTTCCGGAAACCGGTCTCGCCGTCTCCGATACTGAAGAAATGGTGCGTGTGGGACTGCGGATCGAACGGAAGCTCGGCTTCGCAGATGAAGACAACTTCAGTTTGACGACCGCGAAAAGCATCCAGGCATTCACCTCGACCCTGACCGGTCTGATCGCGACAATCACCTATCCACTGACGATGATCGCGCTTGTGGTCGGCGGCGTCGTCGTGATGAATATGATGCTCGCGTCGGTGACCGAAAGGACGCGCGAGATCGGGATCAGGCTCGCCGTCGGAGCGCGCAGGAGCGATATTCTGGCGCAGTTTCTGATCGAGGCAACTTTGCTGACGCTGATCGGCGGACTTGCCGGGCTCGCGCTCGCATTCGTCGTCGTAAAGACAGCCGCGATCCTGACCGGGTTCCCGATCGGTTTGCCGCTCGGGGCTGTGGCGGCGGCGATCGGCCTTTCAGTGACCGTCGGCATCGTTTTCGGCGCGGTTCCGGCGCGCCGGGCGGCGAGGCTAAATCCGATCGACGCCCTGCGCAGCGAGTAATTCTGCCGAAGGTGATTGAATTTTGCTTCTTGAACTTCAACTGGCTTGGTTCTTGAAGTTTGGATTTCTTGAATTTTGATTCCTGAATTCGGTGATGAATCTTAACCGGCAAATCTTTCGCGACACCGTCGAGACCGTGCTCAGTTCGCTGCGTTCGCACAAACTGCGCGCGGCGCTGACCCTGACCGGCGTGATCATCGGCACGGCGGTCGTCTCGATGGTCGGAGCGATCCTCACCGGACTTTCGCAGCGCGTCGCGGAGGTCACGGAAAAATCCGCGCCGAACACCATCTGGTTCACAAAGGAGGACAAGATCGGCCCGTCTTTCGACCGGCCGAGCGCGGAGGTCAGGCAGCGAAAGGAACTCACCTACGAGGATGCACTCGCGGTTTCCGAATTGCCGACGCCGCTCGGTGTCTCGCCGCAGAAGATCCGCGGCAGTTACGGTCCGACAGCCGATCCCCCGAAACTCACCTATAAGGGGCGTGACGCGTACAATCCGCTGATCCTCGGGGTTTGGGAGAATTTCCCGGAGATCACCCTCGTAACGATCGAAAAGGGCCGGTTCTTTGTCGAGGTTGAACGACGCGCCCGCGCGCATGTCGCAGTCATCGGGAACGGGATCGCGCGGCAGGCGTTCGACACTGAGGACCCGATCGGGAAGGAGATAAAGATCGACGGCCGGCTGTTCCGCGTCGTCGGCGTTCTCGCCGACCCGGCCGGGCAGGGAGTGATCGGGAGCGATGAGCTCGAACTCCGAACCGTCTACATTCCATTCGACACCGCGCTTAAACTCTATCCGGAGATCAGGGACACGGCGATCGTCATTCGAGCGCGGCAGGGAAGGGTCGATGAGACTTCGGAAGAAGTGACGAATTTACTTCGCCAAAGACGCGGCGTGGCGCCGGGGGCGCCAAACAACTTCGGCGTCAATCGCGCCGAGCAGGTCTTCGAACTTGTTGATCAGGCGATCGCCGCGCTCGCCCTGATCGTCGTTCCGATCGCGCTCGCAAGTCTGCTTGTCGGCGGGCTAGGCGTGATGAACATCATGCTCGTTTCGGTCACCGAACGGTCATCCGAGATCGGCATCCGCCGGGCGCTCGGGGCGCGCAAGTCGGACATCATTCTACAGTTCCTGATCGAAGCCATGACTTTGACAGGGATCGGTGGGCTGGCGGGTATTTTCATCGGACTCGGACTGGCCTACCTGATCCGCTTCGTCATCAGTTTTCCGACAGCGGTCCCGCTCTGGGCGCTGGTCTCAGGGTTCGCGACGTCGATCATCATCGGCGTGGCGGCCGGGCTATATCCCGCTTCGCGAGCGGCGAATCTTGATCCCGTCAACGCGATCCGCGGGCTTTGACGGCTATTCACCGTTTCGACGACAGAATCCTGTAAATTGCTGTTGCGACAAGCTTTGCCGTGTGCGAGTCCTGATCGTGAAGCGGGTTCACCGAACAGAAAAGGAAGAGTTTCGTGTTGACGAGGTCCGCGGCAAACTCGCTCAGAGTCAGGAATTCGCCGGCGCGCAGGCCGAACGGGCTCGGTTCGGTAACGCCCGGAGCTTCCGACGCACGGACGGCCTCAAGATCGAAGCAGAAAAAGACGTTCATCGTCCGGCTGTGGTGGATGAATTCGAGGCGGATCGTTTCGCGAAGTTCGGTGTCGGCCGTGTCACGCGATCTGAGCAGCGCCAGACTGATCAGTTTCGCGTCGGCGTCGACCATCTGCCGGTACAGCGGATGCGCGACAAAACAAAACTGGAAAGCGATCAAATAGAGGTATCGCGACAACATGCGCTTTTCGCGGACCAATTTTCCGAACGCCGACTCGGACGTCAGGGTCGGATCATCCGCGACATCGAGGCGCGCGTCGACATTGATGCCCAGCCAGCGGTCGTTGCCGAAAACCGAACCCATCGCGTCGCCCGCCGGGTAGGCGATATCCCCGCTTCCGCCAAGCACGATCAGCCGTTTTCCGTCCGCGAGAACCTGCTTCGCGACCTTTGAAAGGCGTTCGCGATAGACCTCCGGATCGTCGTCGCCGACGATGTCTCCGATGTCGATCACGTGGTTGTGGACACCGAAATTAGATAGCCGATAGAGTTCGGCGCGGATCGCGTCGGGCGCTCCGGCCGCCCCCGCACGGCGTCCGGCCAGAGTATCGCCGCTATCATACGGGCATCCGAGAATCACGACGCTTGCGGCGGGGTAATCCTCCGGCGACCGCGAAACGATCTCACCTAAACGAATGTCCTGGCGATTGTTTTTGCGGAAAAAGAGCGACTCCGCCGGACGTTTTGTGGCTTCGAAGATCTCTTCCATGTGTTGCAAAAAAGGAACGGGTTGACTATAAGTATGATAGCACATGAAGCGGGCACCGAAGATGGCGAAAACCGATTGGATGCGGACCTTTACGGTTTCCGGCGGGACGTGCCGGTGGCGATCGGCGGCGGTTTTCTAATTGCTTCCGATCGAAGCCCGTAAGTTAGGAATCCGTGACCGAGATGCATTCGGCCGCGGCTTTTTTGTTTTTATGCACAGCGATTCGTCATTTTTGTTGGGAATGCCGAAACGGACCGATGAGGCTCCGCCCGACAGGCTCAAGTCGCTCCTGAGGCGGTTGATGCAGGGCGTCGACCTCTCGCGGCTTGAGTCAAGGAATCTGCTCGACGCGCTTCTCGACAAATCCGCCAATAACTCGCAGATCGCGGCCGCGCTGGTCGCGCTCGCGATCAAGGGCGACACACCGGAGGAACTCGCCGGAATGGCGCAGGCGATGCGTGACCATGCGATGCGGATCGAGTGCCGGCACGAGCGGTTCATCGATACCGCCGGGACTGGTTCGAGCCGGGTCAAGACGTTCAACGTTTCGACGGCCGCCGCCTTCGTGATCGCCGGTGCGGGGCTGCCGGTCGCCAAACACGGCAGTCGCGCGGCGACGTCGAAGTCGGGCAGCGCGGACGTCTTGACGGCGCTCGGCGTAAACGTCGCGTGCAACCGGGAAGTCTCGGAAGAATGTTTGAACGAGATCGGTATCTGCTTCATGTTCGCGCCGCAATATCATGCCTCAACGGCGCGGGTCGCGGCCGTCAGACGGGAACTCGGCGTCCATACGACCTTCAATCTTCTCGGCCCGATGACAAATCCGGCCGGAGCGCCGTTTCAGATCATGGGCGTTTGGCACGAGAATCTGATCCAAAAGGTCGCCGAAACGCTGCGGGCGCTCGGGACGAAGAAGGCTTGGGTCGTCCATGGTTCGGACGGGCTCGATGAGATCACTCTGAACGGCGGAACATCCGTCGCCGAGGTTACAACCGAAGGAGTCCGACGTCTTGAAATCGCGCCTGAGGACTTCGGACTCGGATCCGTTTCGGAGGCGTCGATGGCGAACTTGCGCGGCGGCGAGGCCGAACGGAACGCGGAGATCATAAGAGCCGTGCTCGAAGGCGTCGAAACGGGACCGGCGAAATCGCTTGTCCTGATCAACGCGGCGGCCGCGCTTTATGTCGGCGGAGCGGCAACCGGCTTGATGAGTGCTGCCGGAATGGCAAGCGAAAGTCTCGAAAGCGGTCGTGCGCTTTCGAAGCTTGAGGACCTGAAACGGCGGACGAATTTCGTGCCGATGGCAGATGATTCGGGTTAGCTGATAACTGACAGCCACCAGCTGAAAGCTCGAGACGATAGTTCAAAGCGAATGACGTTCCTTGACGAAATTTTGATTCTCAAACGGGCGCGGATCGAAGCGGCCCGGGCGGCACGCGATCCCGACGAACTTCGGTCTGCCGCGGTTGCGGTGCGTGAAGGAGCAATGCGAAATCGATTGTCGGCGGCGATCGCGCGGGACGGCGTCAACGTCATCGCCGAGATCAAGCGTGCGTCGCCGTCGAAAGGCGTTATCAATGCGGCGATCGACGTCGTCGGGATCGCCCGGGCTTACGAAGCCGGCGGCGCCGCGGCGCTCTCGGTCCTGACCGAAGAAGATCGGTTCCTTGGGAGTCTCGATGATCTCAAGGCAGCGATAGGCGCCGTCGGTCTGCCGATCCTGCGAAAGGACTTCGTTTACGACGAGTTTCAGGTCTTCGAGTCCGCCGTCGCCGGCGCGGACGCGATCCTGCTGATCGTCGCGATGCTCGACGACGCGAAACTGAAAGCGCTGTACGATCTTGCCGACCGCGAGCTCGGGCTTGACGCGCTGGTCGAAGTTCACACGCTGGAAGAACTGGAACGCGCTGCCGAGATCGCGCCGCGGCTGATCGGCGTCAACAACCGCGATCTGAAGTCATTCAAGGTCTCGCTCGACGTTTCGCGCGAGATCGTCAAACATCGGCCGAATGATTCTTTGATGATCGCCGAGAGCGGCCTTTCGGCGCGGTCTGAGATCGAAGAACTTCTGACCCTCGGTTTCAGTGGATTCCTGATCGGCGAGTCGCTGATGCGCAGCGCCGACGCGAGCACGATGCTAAGATCCTGGCGATGAACAAACCGCATCTCAGATACAGGAATCAGACCCCGAAAGAGCGGCACTGGACGATCCATTTGCTTGCCGGGATTAAGCTCGTAAAGGGAATTCTGCTGCTCATCGTGGCGGTCAAACTGCTGACGCTGCTGAATCGTGACGTCGGCGAATGGGTCGCGGATTTCGTTGCCCGGCACCGCATCGATCCCGAGAACAGGATCGTCCACGGCGTGATCGAGAAGGTTTCCGGGATCGGGAACGGACAGCTCATCGCATTCAGCGTCGGATCGTTCCTCTACTCGGCGCTGCAGGTAACCGAAGGGGTCGGATTATGGCTCGAAAAACGATGGGCCGAGATGCTGACGGTTGTCGCGACGTCGTTGCTGATCCCGGTTGAGATCTACGAGATCGTCGAGCGTTTCACGCTGCTGCGGGTCGGCGCGCTGGTCGTTAACCTGTTCATCGTATGGTACCTGGCGACGCGATTGCGCGACGAAAAGGCGGAAATGGCGCATGACGAAGGTTAAGATCTGCGGCATCACGAATATCGAGGACGCTCGGGTCGCGGTCCGACACGGCGCGGATGCTTTGGGCTTCAATTTCTATCCGAAGAGCCCGCGTTACTTAAAGCCGACCGTTGCGCGCCCGATCATTGACACGCTGCCGGACGAGATCCTGAGTGTCGGTGTTTTTGTCAACGAACCGCTCGAATCGCTGATCGAGATCGCACGGATTTCGGGGATCGGCGCGATCCAACTGCATGGCGATGAGTCGTCTGAGTTCGCGACGATGGTTAGGGAGGCGTCGGGACTTGAAGTGATCAAGGCATTTCGTGTTTCGCCCGGTTTCAAGCCCCGGAACGTGCTTGAATACGACGTCGACGCGATCCTGCTCGACGCGTACAGTCCGCACGAACACGGCGGAACCGGCGAGACCTTCGATTGGGACGTCGCGAAACGGGTCAAGGGACTTTTTCCCAAGATGTATCTCGCCGGCGGTCTCGGACCTGATAACGTGATGGACGCGATCTCCGCGGTCGGGCCATACGCCGTCGACGCCTGCAGCGGGTTGGAAATAACGAAAGGACGAAAGGACTCGGAGAAGGTGCGGTTGTTTCTGTCGCGGATTCCGCGTTAGCGGATCTTCGCGCCTTTGAGCCTTTGCGGGAACATCTCGTCCGGAAGTCGCCGGTCGGGTTTTCCCGCCAAGACGCAAAGCCGCGAAGTCCAATGTGTATTCTTCGCGAATAGCAAGCCAGGGAATCAAATGTTTGAACCAGACGAAAACGGATATTGGGGACAGTTCGGCGGGCGATTCGTGCCCGAAACGCTGATGTCGCCGCTTGAAGAATTGACAGAAGCGTATTTCGAGGTACGCGACGATACCGGATTCCATGCCGAGTTCAATGAGTTGCTGCGGAATTTCTCGGGACGTCCGACGCCGTTGTTTCACGCGCGGCGATTGTCGGAAACGCTCGGCGGCGCGCAGATCTATCTGAAACGCGAAGACCTCGGGCACACCGGATCGCATAAGATCAACAACGCGATCGGCCAGGTGCTGCTCGCGCGGCGGATGGGCAAGAAACGCGTCATCGCCGAAACCGGAGCCGGCCAGCATGGTGTGGCGACGGCGACCCTCTGCGCACTTTTCGGGCTCGACTGCGTGGTTTACATGGGCACTGAGGACATGCGCCGGCAGGAACTCAACGTCTTTCGGATGCAGCTTCTCGGAGCCGAGGTCCGCGGCGTCGATTCCGGCTCGCGGACGCTCAAGGACGCGATCAATGAAGCGCTCCGCGATTGGGTGACGAATGTCGAATCGACCTATTATCTCCTTGGCTCGGCACTCGGGCCGCACCCGTATCCGTTGATGGTGCGCGACTTCCAGTCGGTCATTGGTCGCGAGGCGCGCGAACAATTCGTCGGGCAGACAGGCACGTTGCCCGATCTCCTGATCGCGTGCGTCGGCGGCGGATCGAATTCGATCGGTCTGTTTCATCCGTTTCTGGCAGATGAATCCGTGAAAATGATCGGCGTCGAGGCCGGCGGCCGCGGTTCCGGGCTTGGCGAGCACGCCGCGCGTTTCATGGAAGGCGGCCGCCCGACTTTTTTGGTCAACCCATTCGTCCAGAATGTTCATTAATTTCGGCGACACGAAAAACAGCGAACCGCACAAAATAATCGCGCCGATGATGAAATATAAAACACTGTCGTAATCTACCGGTTCGTGCATCGCGCTCGCTCACTTTCTTCTGCCGTCTTTAACTCATGATTTTCGGTAATCGTCTGCAAAAACATTTCTCGATTAATGACAAGCATTGGCGCAGCAGGTTTTGCCGCGCAACGCGTCGGTCCCTTCTTTAACGATGAGCGGAATCATCAGGAGAGCCGCCACCGGGTCAGCCCACCACCAGCCGGCGACGGCATTTGCTCCCAATCCGATGAACAAAATGATTGACAAATAAAAACAGATGTCGGTCTGCCGCGAGTCGGCGTGCATCGCCCGACTGCCGAGCTGCGCGGCGACGATTCTTTTTTCCCTGGCAAGCAATGGCATCACGACTAAAGAAGCAAGAGCCAGCGCGATACCGATTGAGATTTTGTCCGGCAGTTCCCCAAACCAGAGCGATTTCACAGCGTCAAACGCGACGTATGCCGCCAGCAGCAAAAGACTCACGCCGACGAGCCGCAACGCGAGCTGCTCGCGGCGCTCGCCGGCAAACAGTCGCCAGACGATGATCGCGCCCGACAGACTTTCGATCACCGAATCAAAACCGAAGCCGACGAGCGCGACGCTGCCCGCCAAAACACCCGCGCCGATGGCGACGACGGCTTCGAGCGAGTTCCAGCCGACGGTAAAAAACGCCAGCAGTCGCCCGCGCCGTTCCAACACGGCGCGATTCGGCTGTAAAAGATTTTCAGCTTCCGCTTTCATTTCAGTTTCTTCTCCTTTTCCGCCCCGGTCGGCGAATCTTTTTCGTCATTACGGCTTTTGCGGTTCTCGTAATAAGTCATCAATTTCCAGCCGACGTAAACCGTCGCCGCGACGACAATCGGAGCGAGAATAAAAAAGGCGTAAAAATAAAATGGGTCCGCGTGCATATGATGAGGGTCGTTGTCCTGTAAAATCATCATCGTTTTATTGTGCTACGGCTCATTTAAATGACAAAAGACTGCTCGATTGGACTGACCAGAATAATTCCGTCGCCCTTTTTGCCTGTGTGCGCCTGCTCTTGAATGACCGCGATAATTTGCTCGACCAATTCATCCGAAGCGGCGATTTCGATTCGTTTATTCGGCTTGAACGGGTTGAGCGCGTCAGCCGACATTTTCAATCTTTGCCCGAAGCCTTCGGAATCTACAATCGTCAAACCGGGGAAGTTTTCAATGTCTTCAAGCTCGACGACCAATCTATCAATGACAAAAGGGCGCACGACGGCGGTAATAAGTTTCATTTTTTTTGTTTAGTTTTCCTCCTTAAATTCTCCTTCGATGTCCTTCTCAAACCAGGCGTAAAGCGTCGGCAAAATGAGTAAAGTCAGCAATGTTGACGTAATCAAACCGCCGATGACGACCGTCGCCAAAGGACGCTGCACTTCCGCGCCCGACGATGTGGCAATCGCCATCGGGATAAAGCCCAAACTTGCCACGAGCGCGGTCATCAAAACGGGTCTTAATCTGGTTTCCGCGCCGATCCGAACGGCATCCAAAACGCTCATTCCTTCTTCGCGCAGGTGGTTGATAAAGCTGACCATCACCACGCCGTTCAGCACGGCAACGCCGAACAGCGCGATAAAGCCGACTCCGGCGGAAATCGAAAACGGCATTCCGCGCAGGGCGAGCGCGACGATGCCGCCGACAATCGCAAACGGGATTCCCGTGTAAATCAGAAGCGCCTGTTTGATCGAATTAAAAGTCGTGTAAAGCAGCACGAAAATCAGAAACAGCGCGATGGGAACGACGATTAAAAGCCTGGCTGAAGCCCGCTGCAAATTCTCGAACGTGCCGCCCCATTTTAAGTAATATCCGGGCGGAAGCTGCACCTCGCGCTCGATTTTCGCCTGCGCTTCCTCGACGAACGAGCCGATGTCGCGCCCGCGTACGTTGAGTTCCACGCCGATGCGCCGTCTGGTGTCTTCGCGCGAAATCTGCGCCGCGCCTTCGACGAGTTTTATCTCGGCGACTTGCGACAGAGGAACTCTTGAACCGTTCGGCGCGATCAGCAAAAGATTTTTGATCGTGTCAACATTTTTTCCCGAATCTTCTTTCAAACGCACGACGAGATTAAACCGCTGTTCGCCTTCATAAACCTGTCCGGCTTCTTTCCCGACGACGACCGATTCGACCATATCGTTGACATCTTCGACGTTCAGACCGTATCGCGCAATCGCCGCGCGGTCGGGCTTGATTTGAAGCTGCGGAAGTCCCGAAGTCGCTTCCGCCTTGACATCTTCCGCGCCCTGCACGGTTTGGACGGCGCGCACGATTTCGTCGCCTTTCTGCTTCAGCACGTCCAAATCGTCGCCGTAAAGTTTGATGGCGACATCCGAGCGAACGCCCGAAATCAATTCCGCGACGCGCAGTTCAATCGGCTGCGAAAAACTGACGATGACCGACGGCACGCGCTCTTCCAAAGCCTTCGACATTTTTTCGACGAGTTCGGTTTTATCCTTCGTCGTCGTCCACTCGTCGTGCGGTTTCAAAGCGACATACAAATCCGAAAAATCAACGCTCATCGGATCGGTCGCAACTTCGGCGCGTCCGGTTTTGGAAATCACGGTTTTGACTTCCGGGAATTCCATCAACACTTTTTCCACTTCGGTTGCGGTTTTGATTGATTCTTCCAATGAAATACTCGGAAGGCGCTGAATCTGCAACGCCAAATCGCCTTCATCAAGACGCGGAATAAATTCGGAACCCAAGTAAGGGAAAATCGCGCCCGAAATAAAGACCAGCGCGACGGCAATCGCCAGAGCCTGCGCGCGCCAGCGACCGACGAACGCGAATGCGGGAATGTAAAGTTTTTTCGCCCAGCGAATCAGAAAACTTTCCTTTTCCGAAACTTTGCCCCGCAAAATCAAGGTCATCATCGCCGGAACGTAAGTCAGGGATAAAATCAGCGAACCGAGCAGCGCAAAAATCACCGTCAAAGCCATCGGCACGAACATTTTGCCCTCAATGCCTCTGAGTGAAAGAATCGGCAGATAAACAATGGCGATGATGGCGACAGCGAAAACTACGGGGCGCGCCACTTCCAGACACGCTTCCAAAATCGTGCGTTCGGGCGGCTCGTGCGATTTATGCTCCTGCGCTTCCGCGCGACGGCGAATCGTGTTTTCGACCATCACGACCGCGCCGTCCACGATCAAGCCGAAGTCGAGCGCGCCTAAGCTCATCAAGTTTCCCGAAACGTTAAAAACGCGCATCAAAATTGCCGCGAAAAGCATTGAAAGCGGAATAATCGTCGCTACGAGCAACGCCCCGCGCCAATTTCCAAGGAGCAGCATCAGGACGACGATCACGAGAATCGCGCCTTCGACTAAATTCTTCTCAACCGTGGCGATGGCGCGGTCAATTAGTTCCGTGCGGTCGTAAAACGGCACGAGTTCGACGCCGGCGGGCAGAGATTTTTTGACCTGCTCGACGCGCTCTTTGACCGCATTGACGACCGTGCGCGAGTTCGCGCCCTTGAGCATCAGCACGATTCCGGCGACGATTTCGCCTTTGCCGTCGGCTGTGACTGCGCCCTGCCGGACGGTCGAGCCTTCAACGACCTCACCGACATCGCGAACATAAACGGGAACGCCTTCCGCACCCGTTTTGACGACGATATTAGCGACATCTTCCGCCTTTTCAACCAAGCCGATGCCGCGCAAAAGATATTGCTCCGCGCCTTTTTCAATATAAGCTCCGCCGACGTTTGCATTATTGCGCGAAACGGCTTCATAAACGTCGCGCAGGGTCAGCCCGTAAGATTGAAGTTTTTCGGGCGAAAGTCTGACTTGATACTGTTTTTCGTAACCGCCGAAGCTGTTGACTTCGGTCGCGCCCGGAACGCCGAGAAGCTGGCGGCGGACGTTCCAATCCTGTACGGTTCTGAGAGCCTTCGCATCGTAGCTGCCGTCCTTGGAAACGAGTTCGTATTGATAGATTTCGCCTAAGCCGGTTGAAATCGGACCCATTTCGGGCGAACCGATATTTTCGGGAATCTGCTCGCGCGCCTGCGACAGTCGTTCAAGCACAAGCTGCCTGGCAAAATATGTGTCAACCGATTCGTCGAACACAATCGTTACCGCCGACAACCCGAACTTGGAAACCGAGCGAATTTCTTCAACGTCGGGCAGACCTGACATCGCCGTTTCCACTGGAAAAGTAACCTGCCGCTCGATTTCAAGCGGCGCGAGCGACGGCGCGGCGGTCAAGACCTGCACCTGCACGTTCGTGACATCGGGCACGGCATCAATCGGCAGATTTATCAAGCTATACGCGCCGCCCGCCGCCATAATTGCGACGAGCAGCAGAACAATCAAGCGGTTCGCCACCGAAAATCTAATGAGTGCGTTAATCATAAATTTCTCGTAAAATAAAAATCATTTTTAATGATCGTGATCTCCCAATTCGCCTTTCTGCATCTGCGTCTTTAAGACGAAACTGCCCTTGGTAACAACCGAT
>JAKQII010000208.1 GCA_029557535.1 Acidobacteriota bacterium | reverse complement strand
CCGCCGCCGAGCGTGAGCGTCGTTGACGTGGTGCTCGCCAGACGGCCGCCGCCGCCAACGGTGATGTTCCCGGCACCGGTCGTGAGGCTCGAACCGTCGCCGAGGTTCAGCGTGCCCGAAACGATGTTCAGCGGAGTACTGCCGGACATCGGCAGGGCGCCGGTCAAGGTAACGGTTCCCGACGGTTTATCAACGGTCCACGAACCGGTAACATTCGGCGCGCCGTTGCTGATTAAGGTCTGGTCGGCGCTGCCTTCAAAATACATCGCGACGTTTCCGCCGTCAGCGTCGGGCCCGATCGTGACGTTGCCCCTCGGTACGAACCCGGAGCGTCCGGACCCCGCAGTGTTGCCGGTGGTCAGCTGGCCGTTGAGAATCTGAAGGTCGCCGTTTACCTCAAAAGCATCGAATCCGAGCACGAGGTTCGCATTCGGCAGCGAGGGATTAATTATCAGGTTGTGAAAAACGCCGCTCCCGGGGTTCCCGGGAAGATCTATCGAGTACGCCGGATGGGGACTGTCGAAGACGACGGTTCCGAAGTTGTCGTTGAATGTTCCCGCCGTGTGTTCGAAGACAAATCCGAAATTCGTGTTTCCGGCCGACGCGTTGAAGGTGCCGCCTGACAGCGTGAATCGGCCGTTGATGTCGACGTTCCCGGCAGTTCCCGCAAACAGGCCGCCCGATTGCTGAAACGCGCCGTTTGTCCCCGGGTTGATCGTGATTCCCGCGCCTGGCGGGGTGAACGTCCCGCCGCTGATCGAGAAAATAAGACAACTCGTCAGATCCATCGACTGGCCGCCGATAAAGTTGCCGTTCGAAAGCGTGAAATTGCCCGCGGTGTTCCACGTGATCGTTCCGAATGTTCCGAACGTGCCGCCGCTTTGGATGTAGGTCGAACCCTGAACTGCTGTTGTATAACCAAAGATGAGATCCATCTGGCCGAGATCGATCGTGCCGTCCTCAAGCGTGATCGAGCCCGAGCGGATCGTGCCGCCGATGCCCTGCGAAGTTATTGACACCAACGGATCGCTGACGACGAGGTCGGGCAGCGCGGTTCCCGGCACCAGCGTCACGAACCTGAATTCCGTGCCGTTCCGAAATGCGACAACGCCTGCGCCTGCTCCGTCGGATCTCCCGAAAGTGTCGGCGATCGCGACCGGTCCGCGCGCTTCGAGCGTTCCGGCGTTGAGCAGGCCGTCCGTCAGAGTCAGCGTTCCGGTGACGATATTCGTGCCGGTAAACGAAACGCCGACACCGTCACCCTTGGCGATCGTCAGGTTGTTGAAGGTCGTCGAAATGCCAGAGACGGCGCCGTTTGAAAAGCCGGTGAAATGGATCGTTCCGTTGTCGAGATCGAGCGTCCCGGCGGTGCGCTGGATGTTCTGATTGACGACGAGTGTCCCGGATGTCGAAATGAAGGTCCCTCCGGTAACGTTGACGACCGGAATGCTTAGCGTCGCGCTGTCGCCGCCAAAAATTCCGCCGGCGATGGTCATAAACAGACCGACGTTGACCGTTCCGAAATTGGCGTTGAGCGCTCCGCCATTCAGATTGTTGAACGTCCCGTTTAGGTTGAGTGTGCCGCCGCCGACGTTGAGCGTTCCGGCGTCTTGCGTCAAACTTCCGGCGACCGTCATCGAGATACCGTTTGAAAGAGTGATGGCGCCGGTGTATCCGGTGTTGATGTTGAACGTGTTGATGCTGACGTTCACATCGACCGTCGCGTCCTTCGGGCTGACGCCGCTGAAGATGACGGTGTCGCCGGACGTCGGTACCTGGTCGCACGTCCAGTTCGCCGCCTCGGACCAGTTGTTCGTGCTGCCGTCTCCATCCCACGTCTTCTGGCCGGCAACGCACGGCGCGGCGACGCGGACGGATGCGAATGCCGCGTCTGTCTTGCCATCGGACACGCGGATAA
>JAKQII010000205.1 GCA_029557535.1 Acidobacteriota bacterium | reverse complement strand
GACCTTGAAGTCGCCCGAGTCGGCCTTTTCCGCGCCGGTGATAAGCTTGAAAAGTGTCGTTTTTCCCGCGCCGTTCGCTCCGATGACGCCGACGATCCCGCCGCGAGGCAGCGAGAACTCGAGATTTTCGAACAGCAGTTTATCGCCGAACGCCTTTGAAACACCATGTGCTTCGATCACCACGTCGCCGAGCCGCTCGCCCGGAGGAATGAAGAGTTCGAGCGTTTCATTGCGCTTCTCCGACTCTTCAGCTACGAGTTTCTCGTAATCGTTGATGCGCGCCTTCGACTTGGCGTGCCTTCCTTTCGGAGACATTCGGATCCATTCGAGCTCGCGTTCGAGCGTCTTCGCCCGCTTGTCATCCTGCTTTTGTTCCTTTGCCAGCCGCTGTTGCTTCTGCTCCAACCACGATGAATAGTTGCCCTGGTAGGGAATTCCCTCGCCGCGGTCGAGTTCGAGGATCCAACCGGCGACGTTGTCGAGGAAATAACGATCGTGCGTGACGGCGATGATCGTCCCTTCATAACGCTGAAGATGCTGTTCGAGCCAAGCGACGGTTTCGGCGTCAAGATGGTTTGTGGGCTCGTCGAGCAACAGTATGTCGGGTTTTTGAAGCAGCAAACGGCAAAGCGCGACGCGACGTTTTTCGCCGCCGGAAAGAACGTTGATCGGCGTGTCCGCCGGCGGACAGCGAAGTGCGTCCATGGCCATTTCGAGGCGGGAATCGAGATCCCATGCGCCGGCGTGGTCGAGCTTCTCCTGAACCTCGCCCTGGCGTTCGATGAGCGCGTTCATTTCGTCGTCCGACATCGGTTCGGCGAACTTCATGTTGATCTCCTCAAACTCTTTGAGAAGATCGACGGTTGACTGAACTCCTTCCTCGACGATCTGCCTGACGGTTCTGCTTTCGTCCAGTCTTGGTTCCTGCTCGAGATATCCGACGGAATATCCTTTCGAAAAGACGACCTCTCCGTTGATTTCGGTATCGACGCCGGCGATGATCTTCAGCAACGACGATTTACCCGCGCCGTTCAAACCGAGGACTCCGATCTTGGCGCCATAAAAGAACGAGAGATAAATGTCCTTGAGAACGGGCTTCTTATCGTAAAACTTGCTTACTTTGACCATCGAAAAGATGATCTTGTTCGGTTCATGATTGCTCATAGTAAATATTCTTTTCGCGAAACCCACAGATTGCATATTGCGGTCAGAGCGAAAGGACTAATCTAGCATATCGAGCAGATTGAACGAAAATATCGGTCAAAATGAATCCGCCAATCAAACCCCACGAGCATCTTACATCACGTATCTCACGTTATTTCACCAGTTACAATAACTGGCACGCCGATTGATCGTACTCTGACCGTCTCCCAATTGTATTTGAAGCGGGACTGAAGGAACGCTCGCGCGGGGATTCGTCCGGTCCGATGAATCCCCCGTAACCCGGAGAAAATGAATGGTTTTCGACGATGCGCCGAAATTTCCCGCTTGTGCGCGCACAAAACGTTGTTTATCATTATTAACGGGTGTTAGCATTTCTAGCCGTTCTGCGCCGCAGTCCTTCCACTTTGCTCCCGATTGAACCGAGACCTTAAAGGAATCGCATAGCGGCGGATTCTTGTCGAAATGAGATTGAATCAGAGACCATTTATCACGAAAGCGCACCTGATGGAAGCATACAGGTGGCTGGTGATCGTGTGCGGTCTCCCGGTCTTCTTCGCCGCGGCCGTCGAGCTCTACGCGAGCCCGACAAATCTGAATCTCCTTCTTCTGATCGTATTCACGACGTTGTTCGCGTCGAGAATTTCGATCAAGTTCCCGAGCTTCAACGGCACAATTACGGTCTCCGATTCGCTGATCTTCGTCGCGTTGCTGATGTGGGGTCAACCAGCCGCGATCATGACGGCCGTCGCCGAAGCGATCGCGCTGACGATCCGTCTGCGCAGCAAACTTCTTCGAACCTATCTATTCAACATCACTTCATCGACTTTGACGACCTGGTTCGGTGCGACGGTACTCTTCGAGACTTTCGGATCGGCGGAAACGATCTCGCACGATTTATCGGCGTTCAGCTTCGTGCTTGCGATGTGCCTGCTGGCGCTGAGTTACTATGTCGGCAACATGATTTTGACCGCGGTGATGCAGATCCTAAAGCTCGACATTTCGCAATGGAAGACATGGTCGCAATACTATCTTTGGACGTGCATCACTTTCTTCGTCGGCGCCGCATTGGCCGGGATCTTCGTCAAACTGATCTTCCTCGGCGGAATCGTCGCGATCCTGTTGGTCGCTCCGATCGCGATTATTTCCTACCTCGCATACACAAGCTACATCCGTACCGTCGATGCGCTTCAGGCATCCGAATCGCGCTTTCGAAGTTCGTTCGACTACGCGACGATCGGTATGGGAATCGTTTCGCCAAGCGGCGATTGGCTCGAGGTCAACAAGAGCCTGAGCGATATGCTTGGGTTTCCCGAAGAAGAACTGCTTTCGTTGAACTACCGGGATGCGATCCATCCCGAATGCGCCGTCGATGTTCAAAACAATGTCGATCGAATAATTGACGGTGAGATTCCCGCATTTCAGGCCGAGGCGCGTTTCCGAAACCGGACCGGTTCCGATGTCTGGACGATGCTCGGTGTTTCGACCGCGCATGACTCGCAGGGTGAGCTCCGGCATTTGATCCTTCAGGTTCAGGACATCACGTCCCGCAAACTCGCCGAGGAAAAACTCTGGTTCGATGCAAACCACGACGCGCTGACCGGTCTGCCCAATCGCGCCGCTTTTGTAGCACGCCTCAAGGACGTCATCAAATGGAAAAAGCGGTCGAAGAAACCGCAATACGCGACGCTGTTCCTTGATCTCGACGGCTTCAAGATCGTCAACGACTCGCTTGGGCACGCCGCGGGCGATGAGCTTTTGAAGTCAGTCGCGCGGCGCTTGCTCGATTGCATCCGGGGAAGAGATATTGTCGCCCGTCTCGGAGGAGACGAGTTCACGGTGTTGCTCGTCGACCTTGAGACGATCGATCAGGCGATCATCGTTGCCGAGCGGATCAGGTCCAAATTGTCGGCAGCGTTCGAGATCGGCGATCAGGAAATTTTCATCGGAACCAGCATCGGCATCGCGACCAGCGAAATCGGCTACCGCACCGCCGATGATATGTTGCGCGACGCGGACGCCGCGATGTATCAGGCGAAGGCGTCAGGCAAAGGCTGTTACAGCGTGTTTGACCACGACATGTATTCGAACGCGATCCGCCAGCTGCATCTCGCAAACGATCTCCGCCGCGCTCTCGAACGAAACGAATTCGTCATTCATTACCAGCCGATCAAGTCACTCGAAACGGACAAGATCACCGAACTCGAAGCGCTTGTCAGATGGAATCACCCGACACACGGCCTGCTTTCGCCGGCCGACTTCATCCCGCTCGCGGAGGAAAACGGCATCATAAACGAGATCGACAATTGGGTCATGCTCAACGCCTGCCACCAATTGAAGCGCCTGCAGGCCGATTTCGAAGAACTTCGCGATGTCTCCGTGAGCGTGAACGTTTCGTCGCGTCATTTCGCGCAGGTCGGACTCTTTGATACTGCCAAGAACGTTCTGATGGAAACCGGGCTTCCAGCGGCCAATCTCATTCTCGAAATAACCGAAAGCGCGATGATCAAGAACCTCACGAACACCGCGACAACGCTTCGCGAACTCAATTTTCTCGGTGTTAAGATCGCGCTCGACGACTTTGGAACCGGCTATTCGTCGCTCAACTACCTGCACGAACTCCCGATCTCAATACTGAAGATCGACCGGTCGTTCGTGGCGCGTATCGACACCGAAAACGAGGGAATCGAGATACTCAAGGCGATCATCGCCCTGGCGACGAGCCTTCGAATGGAGACGACTGCCGAGGGGATCGAAACGGCAAAACAGCTCGACGCGCTGCGCTCCATCGGTTGCCGGAGGGGGCAAGGCTATTTCCTTTCACGCCCGTTGCCGGTCGAATCGCTCGTCGAGTATCTGCAAGCCGAACGCGGACAGGTCATTCCGAAGGCCGTGTCTCGCGGACGCCTCCGGCTCGTAAATCTCTGATCAGTCCGTCCGCAGGAAGTTGTCAATCCATAATTGAAATACCAGAAGTGTCCAAAGCTGCTTGTGATGTGAAGCCGCGCCCGATTCGTGCTCGCCGATCAGCTTGGCGACGAACTTCGGATCGAACAATCCCTGATCGCGAAGCCGTGACGGATCGAGAAGGTCGTGAAGGAGCGGGTTCAGGCGGCCTTTGAGCCATTCAGCGATCGGAATTCCGAAGCCCTTTTTCGGTCGTTTGAGGATCGATGCCGGCAACAACGGTTCGACGGCCTTCTTCAGGATGTACTTACCTTTATTTCCCTTCAGCTTGTAATCGATCGGGATCGAAGCCGCGAACTGCGCGACGCGCGGATCGAGAAACGGCGCGCGGACCTCGAGCGAAACCGCCATCGACGCGCGATCGACCTTCGTCAGAATGTCCTCGGCCATGTAGTAGTTGATGTCGAGAAACTGCATCTTCTCGATGTCGTTCGTTGCATCGCAGATCCGGAGCAGTTCGCGCGCGCTGCGGTAAACGTCTTCTTCCGTCTGCTCAAGCACGTCGCGCGAGAGCACGCGTCGTTGCCCATCGGGCGAGAACGATCCGAAATACGAATGATGCCGCGTGACGAGATCGTATTTCGATGCCGCGACGAATCGCTTAGCCTTGTAATCGAACGACATGTTCTTCGTTGAAACCGGCAGGGAATTGACGACCGGTTCGATCATCCCGCTCCGGATCGCTTTCGGGATCCTCTCGTAGGCCCGTGCGACCCGGTGTGCCCAGTACATCGGGTACCCCGCGAAAATCTCGTCGCCGCCGTCGCCACCGAGTGCGACCGTGACATGCCGGCGGACGAAACGCGAAAGCAGGAACGTCGGGATCAGCGATCCGTCGGACATCGGTTCGTCGAGCCATGTTCCGATCTGCGAGATCAGGTCCGCGGCCTTTCCGACGCTCAGGCGTTCTTCATAATGCTCGGTTCCGAGATGCTCCGCGACCTGCCGGGCGAACTTTGACTCGTCGAACGAATCTTCCTCAAAACCGATCGAGAAAGTTTTAACGCGTTCGGTTGAAAACTGCGTCGCGTAGGCCGCGACCGTTGATGAATCGATTCCGCCTGAAAGCAGAATACCCAGCGGGACATCGGACACGAGGCGCATCCGGACCGCGTCCGCGAGAAGCGTTCGTAGTTCCTCGGTCTTCGAGTCAAAGTCAGATTCGGACTTTTCCCATGTCAGGTTCCAGTACCGTTTCGTACTGACTTTTCCGTTCTCGACGGTCAGGCAATGAGCGGCCGGCAGCTTGAAGATGTTCTTGTAGATCGAGGCCGGCGCGGGAACATAATCGAATGAAAGGAACTGCCGGACCGCGTCGAGATTCAGTTCGGTCTTGACCAACGGATTCGCGAGCAGGACCTTCAGTTCCGATCCGAACACGAGCGTTCCGTCGAAAACTCCGTAGTAGAGCGGTTTCTCGCCGAAACGGTCGCGCGCGATCAGCATTCGTTCGCGAAGTTTGTCCCAAAGGGCGAACGCGAACATGCCGTTGATTTGGTCGAGCATCGCATCGCCGAATTCCTCGTAAAGATGCGGAAGGATCTCGGTGTCGCTGTGGGTTTCGAACTTATGGCCGCGTTCTTCGAGGTCGGCGCGGACCTCGCGGAAGTTGTAGAGTTCACCGTTCATGACGACGACGACCGATTTGTCCTCGTTGTAGACCGGCTGCTCGCCGGTTGCAAGATCGATGATCGACAGCCGCCGCATTCCGAGCGCGACCGTATCCTCGTTCCAGAGCCCCTCGGAATCCGGCCCGCGATGTTTCATCCGCTCGCACATTTCGTGCAGGATCGCGCGGTCATTGATTGACTTGTCTTTTTTGAGGTTGATCCAACCCGTGATGCCGCACATCAGGCGCCCCGCTTCTTCACTTCCGGGGAAGTACTGGTGCCGAATCCGATCTTTTCCCGCACCGCGTAGATCGGCTTGTCCTGCGACTCGTGATACGTCCGAACGAGCATCTCCGCGAGAAGTCCCATGAGAATGAACTGAACCGAGATCGCGAACATCACGATGCAAAGGATCGGAAGCGGAGTTTCCACGAAGTCTGCATGGAACTGCGGAAATCCCAAATGCTGTGCGAACTTCAAGAAAACCGCGTAAACGCCGGATACGATCGAGAACAGGAGCGCGACGAATCCGAACGTGCCGAAAACATAGATCGGTTTCGTGTGGTACTCGGCCATGAACTTGATCGTCATCAGATCGAAGATCACCTTGATCGTCCGCGAGATCCCGTATTTCGACCTTCCCATCGTTCGTGCGTGGTGGTCGACCGGTATCTCGGTCACGCGCGCACCCGACCACGACGCGTAGATCGGAATGAAACGGTGCATTTCGCCGTACAAACGCACGTCCTGCAAAACGTCCCGCCGGTACGCTTTCAGCGAACAGCCATAGTCATGAAGGTGCACGCCGCCGATCCACGAAATGATCCGGTTCGCGATCCGCGAGGGGAGCTTGCGCGAGATCATCTTGTCCTGGCGGTTCCGTCGCCAGCCTGAAACGACGTCGAAACCTTCGTCGAGTTTTTCGAGCAGACGGGCTATATCGTTCGGATCGTTCTGAAGGTCGGCGTCCATCGGGATCAGGATCTCGCCGCGCGAAGCGTCGATTCCGGCACTCATCGCCGCGGTTTGGCCGTAGTTGCGGCGCAGGGAGATGACCCGGACGCGACCGTCCTCTTCAGCGATCTCACGCAGAACCTTGAGACTCGAATCGGTCGAACCATCGTCAACATAGATGACCTCGGCCGTTTTGCCGAGTTCGGCCAGAGCCTCGCGGATCTTGGCGTGCATCGGCCGGAGGTTCTCTTCCTCGTCGAGCACCGGCAGAAAAAGCGACAACTGCGGCGCTTCGTTCGGATCGACCTGTCCCTGTTTCGTCTTCATCCCGATTTGCAAAGGTAATAATTTACTTCGTTCGTCGCCAAAAATACAATGAATCACGTTTAATCATCGTATACCCGATACGGTATCCTTTTCTAAAACGTGAGGAAATTTAAATGATCGATCGCCGTCGCTTTCTCTTCTTATCCGCCCTGACCGTGCCTCTCTTGTCTTCCCGACGCTCAGCCGCGCAGAAAACGGATCGGGTTTCGACCGTGAAGTCGAAGTTTCCGGTCGTCGTTTCGACCTGGGATAGCGGAATCCGCGCGAACGCCGCCGCGTGGAATGTCCTCGGCAAGAAAGGGCGTGCACTGGACGCGGTTGAGCAGGCCGCAAGGTCGGCCGAAGACGAGATCAGTTGCTGCGTCGGGCTCGGTGCATATCCTGATCGAGACGGCTTCGTCACGCTCGATGCGTCGATTATGGACGAGTTCGCCAACTGCGGTTCGGTCGCCTTTGTCCGTCATATCAAGAATCCGATCTCGGTCGCGCGAAAGCTGATGGAAACGACCCCGCATGTTTTCCTTGCCGGCGACGGCGCCGAACAATTCGCCATCCAAAACGGTTTCGAGCGCATACCGGAAAAGCTCTCGCCCGAAGCGCAAAAGGCCTACAAGGAGTGGCTCAAGAAGTCGCAGTACAAATCGGTGATCAACATCGAGAATTCGAAAAAGAGATCAGAGGTCATCACGCCGTACCGTTTCGATGACGGCTCTCCGAACCACGACACGATGGGCACGATCGCGCTCGATGCCAAAGGAAACCTTTCCGGCGCGTGCACCACAAGCGGCATGGCGTTCAAGATCCACGGCCGTGTCGGAGACTCGCCGATCATCGGTTCCGGACTTTTCGTCGACAACGAGATCGGCGCCGCGACGAGTTCGGGCGTCGGCGAGGAAGTCATCCGGATCTGCGGAACGCATACCGTGATCGAATCGATGCGTCACGGGATGACTCCTGAAAATGCTTGCCGTGAGGCGGTCGAGCGAATCGTCAAACGGGACCCCGAGAAGGCGAAAACGCTGCAGGTCGGATTCATCGCGATCGGCAAGAACGGTAAGGTCGGCGCTTATTCCGTTCAGAAGGGATTTACATACGCCGTGACGAACGACGAATTTCCGGAAGGAAAGGTTTACGAGGCCGAAAGCCGATTCGAGTAATTGCGGTGGCTATCGGATCTTCTCACCCGAATTGACGTGAAAATGCAGATGTTTCGAGTCCTGGTATTCCCCGAGGTTTGTCAGAACGCGAGCTGCTCCGCGATCGGCAACAACCGATTCCGCGACGCGTTTGATCACCTCGAATAGTTCGAGAAACAGTTCGGTGTCCGTCTCTTGAAGTGTGAGCAACGAAGAGATGTGCCGCTTCGGAATGACAACGATGTGCGTTTCCCAAAACGGCCGCGTGTGATGATAGGCGAGGACGTTTTCGGTCTCAAAGACCTTCACGACCTCGGCCTTGCCCGAAAGAACCTCTTCGCAGTAAAAGTCTTCCATGATTTCGTCGCTCTTGGCTCCATGCTCTAACTGAAAGGTCAAAGCCAATAAGAATTACTATCAGCTATCCGCTCTCCGTTATCAGATCTTTCGAAAACCGACACGGATCACTTGGACGCCGTGATCACGATCGAAACCCCGAACGGGAAGTCGAAGTGCCGCAGCCAGAACCGTTCTGCCCCGAAGAGTTTTCCGAATAGGCCGTTTAGCGCCGACACATTCACATTGTTCTCGCTTTCGGGCTTGATCCCGGTGATCCGCATCAACGTCCGACCGGCAAGGATCGGCGCAAAGAACGTCCAGTTCGCATACGTCGCGCGTTCGATCGTGAACCCGGCCTCCTGCAAACGCTCGACGATCTGCTTTCTGGTGTAGCGGATCCGGTGATTCGAAACATCGTCCTGTACGCCCCACAACCACATGAAAGCCGGAACGAAGACCAGCGTCTTTCCGCCTTTTTTCAAGACACGAAACATCTCCTTGAGACCGGCAACGTCGTCATCGAGATGTTCGACGACGTCCAGTGCCGTCACGACGTCAAAGGTCTCATCCGGGAACGGCAGCTCTTCCGCGAGCCCCTTGTGGACATTCAATCCTTTCCGGCGGCAAAACTCGAGCGCGTCGTCGGAAACATCGACGCCTTCGGCCGTGCCGAACTGCGACAACATTTCGAGATTCGCACCCGTCCCGCAGCCGACGTCGAGGAACTTGGGATTTGGGATTTGTGAATTCGGATCGAGCGAGCGCAGAAACTCCTCGAGGATCAGACGGCGTCCGACGAACCACCAGTGCTCGTCTTCGACGCGGTTCATGATCGCGTAAGTATGCTGCTGCATCTCCTGCGGTAAAGCCATAAATTCAAACGGTCTAAACTCAGCGTTGTTTCAGCCCGCCCATTTCGCTCGCGAGCGGTCCCTGATGTCCGTCAGCCTCAAGACCGTAATTGTTGCGCAACCGATTAGTGATCCCGATATCGCTCACGACGAACTTCTCGCCGTTCTTCTCGATCAATCCGAGATCGAGCCCTTCCTCGAGATAGTCGTCGATGTTCCGTCTGATGAGAAATTCACCGGACGTGATATGCGCCGCGAGTTCCAGTTCGTAGAGCGTCGGATTGAAGACCATCAGCGGATTGACGTCGGTGTTCGAAAAACTCGCGATCACCGAGCCGAAATCATATGCATGCTGCGCTTCGTGGACAAGCGTCCCTTCGGTACCGCGCGCGCCGGCGCCGTCGATAGTTTCGGCGGCGAAAGTGATGAATACTTCGCTGAGCGCGTCAACAACGCTCAACCGCTCGTCCGCGATTCGCGCGTTGGTCCGCGACGGATCGGTGACGCCCGTGATCCCGGATGCGCGGACTTCGCTCACCGGACCGACGCAGATCAGCATCTCCGAATCGCGAATCGCCTTCATGACCCGCTTTTGCTGCTCGGTCCCGATCTCCTCGATGACATCAAACGCGTCCTTGATGATCCGTCTGTATTTTCTGGCGACGCCCTTTTGGAATTTCATGTCCGTTCGGAATTCCGCCTTCAGGCGGCTTAATCGAAGCTAGGCGATGCGGCCGAAGCCGCACCAAGAATTCTCGTTATGCCAGGTGATCTCGACGTCGGTCGCGCCGATCTCGTCCCACCATTTTTCGAAATCTTCGCGGGCGATGTAGTAGGCCGTCGGAGCAACCAGGTGATCGAACACGATGTTGTGCTGCTCGCGCCAGCCGAAAGTCGAAAGATGGTTCAAGTAATCGTTGTAAAAAAGCTTTTTGGCGAGCGATCCTGAAACCGCGTTCGCCGGTTTGTAAACAAGCTTTGAAGCGAGGAACACGCCGAGAGTCGGAAGTTTAGAGATCTGATACAGCATCGGCTGGCGGATCTTCGAGGTGAACCCTTCGCGGATCGGATTCACGAAATTGATGATCCACTCGTTGTTCTCTTCACCGTAGATCCAGGCCGACAGATTGCCGCCTTTCTTAACTTTTGATGCCAACGAAACAAAGGCCCCCTTTGGATCCGGCGTATGGTGCAGTACACCGACCGAAAACGCGTAATCGAACGACTTTTTGAACGGGAGCTTAAAGATATCGGCCTGAACTATGTGGACGTTTGGCAAATGCCTCGTTGCATGAAACGCAGTTTCGACTGCGGCGGAAAGATCGATTCCGACCACTTCGGCCGCGCCCCAGTCGGCGGCCAGCGACGTATGCCGGCCTTTGCCGCAACCTCCTTCGAGAACCAATTTACCGGCAAAGAACTCAGGTCTTACGGGCCGCACCCAGCCGAGAAACTGGTCAGCGTACTTTGCGTCTTCTTGCGTGAAGTGCGTCCACTGCCAGCCGAAGTTCTCAGCGGTGTCCGCCTTGTCCTGCTCGATCTTGTCGAGATCGGCGAACCGCGGGATCCCGCGCGTGACCTGATACTCGCGCGAGCACTTGCGGCACGAAAGGATCGCCTCGATTATTTCCTTTTCCTCGTACTTGCTCGCGTATGCCAGCAGAATATCGCCGCCGCAGCACGGACACGCAAGCAATTCCAGAATCTTCTCTTTCATCCGCAAAGTCGCGCCACGCGCGAATAAAAGACGTTACACGATTGGGGGCGTTTTCACAATTTGAAAGAGAGCCTAATCAGGCACTAAGTTGGCGTTCTAATTCCGTGAATTCGGTCTCGGGGAATGGTCGCCGCCAGTTGAATTCGAATTCGTCGGTTTCGCGGTCGTCGAACAGTTGTCGGAACGTTTCGGCAAATGCCCCGCAAACCTCGCGAACCCCGCCGCGATGGGAAAAGACCAGTTCCTTTTTGTCTTCAGCACGGTCGCCCGTCGGATATTCGTAGATCTGGATCGCGAGCTCGTCATCCGTTCTCGAGAATCTGAAGTCATATTCTTCCGGGTCACGGTTCCACTGGAGTACGCGAACGCCATCATCTCCATCGAGAAAGCCGGAGAGGATCGACAATAATTCCGGAAGCGCGGCCGCGTGCGGCGTATTTGCCGTTGTCGTGTGAAACTCACCTTCCGGACCGACGAATCCGATCGACATGAAGCCGCACTGCGGACTGTTGAAACTCACTTCGAAGTCGTTCATTCGAGGTAATCTTATCCTGTTCCGATCAATTTTGAAACATCGGTTCCGGACTGTGATATATTGCCGGCACCGGACTATTTGTCAGGCTCTTTCTGTCCCACGGAGCTCGGTGAGCGACACCTTGGAGGATGATGATGATGTACGACCTGATTATCGTCGGGGCCGGCACAGCAGGTTGCGTCCTGGCTGAACGATTGTCCCGATCGGGCAAGGTTAACACGTTATTGATCGAAGCGGGCGCGCGTCCGAACAGCCGCTTCGTCACGATTCCCGCAGGATTTCCCAAGCTGTTCAAAACACAACTTGACTGGGCCTTCGAAAGCGGACCCCAGACCGCGGTCCGTAATCGCCGGATCTTTACGCCGCGCGGAAAGATGCTCGGCGGATCGTCGAACATGAATGCGCAGATCCATCAGTGGTGCCACCCTGCCGACTTCGACGAGTGGGAATCGGCCGGCGCGGTTGGCTGGGGTTGGAACGATGTTTCGGGCGTCTTCCGCGAACAGGAATCATGGATCGGGGATGACGGCGACGAGGTCCGCGGCCGAACCGGGCCGATGATCATCTCACCAAACAAGAATTGCTCGGAGCTCGCCCGGTCCTTCGTCGATGCCGCGTATTCCGCGGGCTTCAAGGGAACGGAGCACTATAACGGGCACGCATTCGAGGGCGCTTGGGTCTGCGAACTCGCGCATTCCAAGGGCAAGCGATTCTCCGCCTACGACGCCTATCTGAAACCGGCAACCGGCCGCCGAAATCTCGAGGTCGTTACCGGGGCGCAGGCGGCCCGCGTTGAGATCGACAACGGGCAAGTGACCGGCGTTTGTGTGTTGCGGAATGGTGCGGAGCAAGTGTTTGCGGCAAACGCGGTCGTTTTGGCCGCCGGAGCATTCGGCAGTCCGTTGATCCTGAAAAGATCTGGAATTGGTCCGGAGGATGAACTTCGCCGGCACGGGATCGACGTTCGCTTCCACTCGCCCGAGGTCGGGGAGAATCTTCAGGATCACCCGATCGTGCCGGCGGTTTTCGGCACGAACACCCGCGAAACGCTGCTGAGCGCTGAATCGATCGGAAGCGTGTTGCGTTATCTCATGATGAAGAAGGGAATGCTCGCATCGAACGGAGTCGAGGCATTCGCGTTCATTAAAACGGATCTGAGTCAGACCAACGCGCCGGACCTCGAACTTCTCTTTGTTCCGATGGAGTTTCGCAGGGAATTCCTTGAACCGCCGCAAGTCCATGGTTTCACTATCGGAGCGGCGGCCGTGAAACCCTTGTCGCGCGGGCAGCTTCTGCTTAAAAGCGCCGATCCGTTCGATCCCCCGCTGATCGACTTCGGGATCTTCACCGATCCGGACGGGATTGACGAGCAGGTCGTCTGGGAAGGGATCCGAATCAGCCGGCTGATCGCCGAAACCGAACCTCTCGCGTCTTTCAACACCGGGGAGATCCGTCCGGGAGCGGATGCCGCGGATCGCGAGGAATTGATGGACTACGCCGCGCGCGAGCTTCAGACCGTTTATCATCCGACGAGTACCTGCCGTATGGGATCCGACACGAACGCCGTCGTCGATTCAAGGTTGCGCGTTAACGGGGTCCGGGGACTGTGGGTGGCCGACGCGTCGGTGATGCCCTCGGTTCCGCGCGGACATCCGAACGCGGTCGTAGCGATGATCGCGAACCGCGCGTCGGAATGGATCTCGGAGTCTCTTTTCTGAAGAACAAACGGTATGATTGAAAATCCAAACTCCAAAATCTAAAATCCAAAACAAATGAGGCAGTACCAAGAACTATTGCGCCACGTTTTGGAAAGTGGATCGCGTCATGAGGACCGGACCGGCGTGGGGACGCTGTCGGTCTTCGGTTACCAGACCCGTTACGATCTGCGCGCCGGATTCCCGATCCTGACCACGAAGCGCGTGCCGTTCCGTTGGGTCGCCGAAGAGCTGTTCTGGTTTCTCACGGGCGATACGAACGAGAAGAACCTGCAGGCGCGCGGCGTCGATATCTGGGCGGAATGGGCTGACCTCGACCATACGTCGCGTTTCGGACGCGAAGAGGGTGATCTCGGACCGATCTACGGATATCTCTGGCGGAGCTTCGGCGGCGATTATCCGACGATGAACGGATTCGATCAGATCGCCGACCTCATCCGTCAGATCGAAACCAATCCCAACTCGCGCCGGCTGATCGTTTCAGGCTGGAATCCGCCGACCGCGAATCTGGTTGATCTTCCGCCTTGCCACACGCTTTTCCATTTCAAGATAGAGAACGAGCGGACTCTCCATTGCCAACTCTACCAGCGCAGCGCCGACGCATTTCTCGGCGTACCGTTCAACATTTCAAGCTACGCGTTGCTCACGCACATGATCGCGCACGTTTGCGGCCTCGAACCGGGCGAGTTCATCCACACGTTCGGGGACCTGCACATCTATCTGAATCATATGGATCAAGTCAGCGAATTGCTGAGCCGCGAACCGCTCGAACTTCCGACACTCGAATTCGTGAATGCGGATGGATTGAAAGGGCTGGTTGGATTGCTCAGTTTCAAGTTTGAGAACCTGAAACTTTCGGGCTACAGATCACACGGAAAAATCTCGGCACCGGTAGCTGTGTAGGGCAAAGTAAAAAGGCAAAAGTAGAAAAGTCGTAAATCGACGCAGCCATTAACCTCTGTCATTCCGATCTTGCTTTTACTTTTGCCTTTTTACTTCTGCAAGTCACTGTTTCACCACCGAATACTCGATCCGGCGGTTCTGGAATTTCTCGTCAGGATTGCGGTTTTGATTGCCGGGCATCGGCCGCGATTCGCCATAGCCTTTTTCGGTCAGCATGTTCGGATTCACGCCGAATTTGAGGACAAGCGCGTCGCGTACGGATTTGGCACGATTTTCAGAAAGCGTCTGGTTCTTCTGATCCGTTCCGTCGCTGTCGGTATGCCCACCGACCTCGATCACCGTTGTATTCGGAAGCTTCTTCAAGTAGTTCGACGCCTTCTGAAGAAAGACCATGTCCTTTTCGGGAATGTTGAACTTGTTGACCGCGAAGTTGATCTTGTAAAGATTTAGCGCGGCCGCGATATCCGCCGCCGAATAGGGTTCCTTCAGCGCATCGAGCGCGTTGTTCGCGCATTTTTGCGCGGTTTCAAAATCGCCGGCCTTTAGATTCTTGCATTGATCGTTGTTGTTTACCGGATCCTTTTGGACTATATTCGTCGCCGTGCAGCGAGCCGGAATGCGGATCACCTCACCGTCGGCGCCCTTGACCTCGCGCGGTTCACAGGTAAAACCGGGAGCGCGGATCTCGATCTTCTTGATCTCGTCTGATTTCAGTCCGCGGGCGATCAGGCTGCCATCGCCTTCGGTTACCGACCACTCGATTCCGTCGACGATGATCTTGCTACCGGGTTGCGGATTAACGACGATCAGATCGAAACCATTCGGGCGAATGAAGAAAAAGTAGGCAATCGCGATGCCGACCAGCGCAACGAAGAACATGCCGAGCAGTCCGAGCGACGCCCAGAACCATCCCGGGATCCCTCCCTGCTTCTTTTCCTCTTCCTTTTCCTGTGCGACCCGCTGCGTCGGCGTCGGAGGCAGGTTCTGGTACTTCGCGCGTTCGGCATCAGGGAGCTGAATGAACGGCGACGTCGCCCCGAAATTGGTCCGATCGCCTTCGGCCTGCTTTCCGCCAAAATCGTCCTGAGGCAATCGAATGTTCTGATCGGTCACGCCCCAATCAGGTGTTTTCGCGCTTTGACCTGGGAGATGCGTCTTGTCGAAATCGGGTTCGTGTTTGATCGGCGGGATGTTGGCGGCCGTCTTGCCCCAATCGTCAGCTTGCGGCTGCGGGGCGAATCTGGCATTGTAGTTGGTTTTCTCCCAGTCCGCGGATTGGCCCGAATCCGGCCGCGGAATGTTCGGAGTCGTTTTGTCGAAATCGTCGGGCAGGCCCGGCACCTTTTTCGAATCGCTCACGATGGTCTCCTTCGCTGGTCAAACGCGTACCATTATCTTAACACAATAGTGGCAATGGGAAGACCCGATCGACTCTCATCGATTTCGCGGACCTGATCGGGGATTACTTGATGGTCGGCGGGTGGGCGGCCTTCGTGCGGACCGTGATTCCGTCCTGACCGAGAAGAAAGATGCGGCGCTGATCGAAAGACGAGGTGTTCGTCGGAACGTACGACAGATTGTAGCGGTTATTGCGGAGCTCGTCGCAGATCGTCTTCGCAGCGTTCTGGGCGTCCTCAAGCGGAAAGACAAGCCCGCCCGTGCCCTCGACGAGACGTGTTACGACCTCGCGTGCCTTTGGCTGATTTCGGCGGAACGCGCCGTTTGTCCGATCCGGGATCTGCAGAAAGTAGACCGTTACGTTAAGTCCCTGAAGCTCGGCCAAAGTCTTTGTAAAATCGCTTTTGCTCCCGCGATCCAAACCGTCTCCGATGACAACGATAGCGACCTTTCTTGTGCCCGGTACCAATGGCGCGAGCACCTCTTTGCTGGTCGCCGTCAGCGCGTCGAAAAGGTAGGGATTGCCCCGCTTCCTGAATGTTGCCAGCGACGTTTCCATTTTTTTCGCGTCGTCGGTCCATTCCTGAATGATCTCCGGTTTTTCGTCGTACGCGATGACAAACAGCTGATCGCCCTCGAAGATCTCGTAGGCGAACTCCATCGTCGCCCGCTTCATCGTTTCGATGTCGGTCGGGAGCGTTTGCGAGTTGTCGATCAAAAGGACGATCTTTGACGGCGACGGATCGAACGCAAAATTGCGGATCTTCTGTTCGACGGAGTTTTCATACAGAGAGAGATTGTCGAGCTTGATCGGCGCTTTGTCGTCCTTGCGGGACGCCGCGACCGTGATCACCACGCCATCGAGCTCGGCCGACGTGCGCGACACGTTCCGGGATTGGCCCAAAACGAGCGCCGCGCCGAAAAAGGTCGCGAATATCAGGACACCTGCTTTGACGGTCGAAATCCGGGTCATTATTCCTTTGCGGGCTTATCCGCCGTGCTCGTTGACGTATCCTTTGATGCGGTATCGCCCGATGGAGTTGATTCGGCCTGGGTACTTTTTTCGGAAGGTGCGTTCCCGCCCGATTTCTTGGAATAGTCGGAAACGTACCAACCTTCACCCTTGAACTGAAATCCTGACAGCGACCACTGCTTCTCGAGATTTCCGCCGCATTTTTCGCAGATCGCCAGCGGCGGGTCGGAGACCTTCTGCATCTTTTCGAGATGAACGCCGCACTGCGTGCATTTGTATTCGTAAATAGGCATAACTTTAAAAGTAAAAAGTGGAAAGTAAAAAGTAAAAGCAAGATCTCGTCGAGCGCGTTGAAAAGTGTCGACGCTCATTTTTTACTTTGCACTTTCCACTTCCTACTTACTCTTCGTTTTCGGCCAAAAACCTCTCTGCATCGATCGCCGCCATGCAGCCCGTTCCGGCCGCCGTGATCGCCTGCCGGTAATAGGAATCCTGAGCGTCGCCGCAGGCGAACACGCCGGGAATGTTAGTCTTCATCGTCCGCCCTTCGGTTTTCAGATAGCCGACATCGTCCATGTCGAGCACATCCTTGAAAAGTTCAGTATTCGGTCTGTGGCCGATTGCAATGAAAACCCCTTCGCACGGAAAAACAGACTCTTCCTTCGTCTGGTTGTTGACGATCCTGATACCGGTCACGCCTTCTTCCTTCGTTCCGAGGATCTCCTCGACCTCGGTGTTCCAGAGCACGCTTATCTTCTCGTGCGCGAGAACGCGTTCGGCCATGATGCGCGACGCGCGAAACTCGTCCCGCCGATGAATAACTGTCACGGTCGTCGCGAATTTGGTCAGGAACAGCGCTTCTTCCATCGCCGTATCGCCGCCGCCGACGACGACGATCGGCCGGCCGCGAAAGAAGAAACCGTCGCACGTCGCGCACGCCGAAACGCCGTTCCCGCCGAGGCCTTCAGGAACCGGCGCTTCGCCCGGGATCCCGAGCCATTTTGCCGACGCACCGGTCGAAATGATCAGCGTATCCGCTTTTATCAAAGTCGAAACCTCTTCACTGTCAGCGCTTTCCTTACCGAAAAGCGTAAAAGGGCGCTGCGAAAGATCAACGCGATCGATCCAGGTGCTGATGATCTCCGTCCCGAACCTCTCCGCCTGGGCACGAAACTCGTTCATCAGATCGGGTCCCTGTATCCCGTTCGCAAATCCGGGGTAATTTTCGACCTCTGTCGTGATCGTCAACTGTCCGCCGGGCTGCGGTCCGTCGATCACCAGTGGCTTGAGTTCCGCGCGCGAGGCGTAGATCGCGGCGGTCAATCCCGCCGGACCGGAACCAAGGATCACGACTTTACGATGGTATTCCTGAGCTGCCATAAATAATTGAATTGCTCCCTGAAAGTAGGTCGATTTTGAGTAAACGCAATGATAATATTTTCGCCTTGGTTTAGTCGATGCCGGACTCCGCCAAACGCCGCGGAAGCGATTCTATCAAGTGTTCTTGGCGTCGAATTTATTTCAACTGAACGGTTTAAATCGTTTGTCACAGAGTTGGGCATTCGTGATAGACTAATGAGGTTTTTACAACAACCTGATCGCTCTGAGTTAAACATGAGTTCTTCAATGTCGCCGCATTTCGAAGAAAAGAGATTTGCATTGCGAATGGCCCTTCGACTTCCGGTCGTCGTTTCCGGACGGGCGGAGGACGGCGCCGCTTGGAGCGAACCCACCGAAACCGACGACATTTCGACCACCGGAACGCTCTTTCACCTGAATCAGGAAGTTACCCCCGGCGAAAGTCTTTACCTGAGATCGCATCGGCCTGACGGAGTCCCGGTCGAAGTCAAGGCCCGGGTCGTCAGGACGGCGCCCGGTGCGCACGGAACGTCACGCGTCGGAGTCGAGATCGTCGAGTCGAAAGAGAACTGGCTGCGCCTTTTCGTCGCGTGGGTCGCCGACGACCGCGTGGACGAGGAAGAGTAAGCTGTCAGTACCGTCTGCGTGAGCGGGCGGATTCTCGAGTAGAAAGTAGAACGGCAAAAGTAAAAAAGCATTGGGGCCGATAAGGCCTCTTTTTTTCTGGGGTCAAGCATTTCGTCTTCTATTAACCCCCGACTTTTCCACTTTCTGCTTTCCCCCTTTTTGACTTTTCCCGTTTCCCCCTTTTTACTTTGTACTTATGAGTTACGAAACCATCACCGTTGAAAAACGCGGCAAGGTCGCTGTTTTGACCATCAACCGGCCGGACAAGCTGAATTCGCTGAATCAATCGGTCCATGCCGAGGGCGTCGCAGCGCTCGACGATCTCCGGAAGGATGATTCAATCCGCGTCGTCGTCATTACCGGCAAAGGCGAGAAGGCGTTCATCGCCGGCGCCGACATCTCGGAATTCGCCGGTCAGACACCCGTAACGCAGCGGAACCTCTTCAACGAAAGGACGTTTTTCAACTCGCTCGACACATTTCCAAAGCCGATCATCGCGATGATCAACGGTTTCTGCCTGGGCGGCGGCAACGAGCTGGCGCTCGCATGCGACATTCGGATCGCCTCAGAGAACGCGCGTTTCGGCCAGCCGGAGATCAATCTCGGCATCATGCCCGGCGGCGGCGGAACGCAGCGGCTGACACGGCTGATCGGGGAAGGGCGGGCGATGGAGTTGATCCTGACGGGAGATCTTATCGACGCGGAGACCGCGCTCAGATACGGACTTCTAACGCAGGTTCACCCGCTGGCGGAACTTGAGGAAAAGACGATGGCGTTCGCCGAGAAGCTGGCCGAGAAGGCGCCGGTCGCGCTCCAGTTGTGCAAGGAAGCGGTCAAGTTCGCGTCAAGATCGAACCTCGACGAGGGGCTCCGCCGCGAGGTCGATCTGTTCGCGATCGTCTTTTCAACCGAGGACAAGACCGAAGGCGTCAGCGCGTTCCTCGAGAAGAGAAAGCCGGAATTTCATGGCCGGTAAGTCCAGGATTCCAAGGATTCCAAGCGCTTCGCTTATTCCAAAATTCCATTGATTCCAAGATTCCAAGATTGATTTTCGGGTCATGGAATCCTTGGATCAATGGAATTTTGGAATCCTGAAATGCGCGAAGCGCCTGGAATTCCAAGCTAGCGTTCACTGACCACCAGGGTCTGTCCCATCGCCGGCATCTTGTACGCCGTACTTCCCGAGAATCCCGCCTTCGACATCATCGACTCCAACTCATTCAACGTGTACGCGTCGCCCGAAGGCGTTCCGGCCAACATCACCGAGCTGAACAAGGCGTCCATCGGCGGCGTCACCCGATCGGGGTTCGGAACGAACTCAAGCGTGAACGCACGTCCGCCCTCACTCAGTGCTGCGCGAACTTTGCGAAGCAGCAACTCGTTGGTTTCCGGATCGAAATGATGAAGGAAATTCGTGAGCAACACGATATCGTAAGTTCCTTGGAAATCGGTTGAAAACGCGTCACCGACGATCAGATGGTGACGGTCGGCGACACCGAACCGGGCCGCGTGTTCGGACGCCACGGCGAGCACATTTGCCCAGTCGAGCGCGAAGATCTGTGCTTTCGGAAAGCGTTTCGCCATCGCGATCCCGAAGACGCCGTGGCCGGCGGCGACATCCAGTATTCGCACCTCGCGATCCGGATCCAGAGCGGCGATCTCGGCCATTGCCTGCGCCTGGGGGAACATCATTCCCATCATTCCGCGGGCGAACTTCACCCAGACCGGGTTGTCAGGGGAAACGGTTCCGCCTTCGTTCGTCGCGTTGGTGCCGGTCCTCACCGCTTCAGTGAAATTGTCAAACCCTTCGCGGATCATGTCCGACGCCAGAAAGTCCGCGGCTCCTCCGATGTAGGTCGGCAAACCTTTTACAAGAAACGTCGCCGAGGCTTCGGTCAGTCCATACTCGTCACCGTTCTTTGTCAGATGGCCTAATGCCGTCAGTGCGTCGCACAGTATTCGAATTCCTCGTTCCGACGCACCGCACGCCGATGCGATCGCTTCTTTGGTCTTGTTGCCCTGAGCGATCTTCGTAAACACTTCGAGTTCGACTCCGGCCTTCAATATGGCCGAAACTTGGTAAGCCGTTATTCCTTGAAAAAACGCTTCAGGTGTAACAGCGGGGGCTGTATTTTGCATTTGATTTTCTCCTTTTGGACGGTGACGGGAAGTATAACATAGTGGTCAGTGGTCAGTGGTCAGTGGTCAGTGGTCAGTGGTCAGAGTTTGGAGTCCAGCGTTTACGCTGCCGTGGTCGGTGATCGGTGAATCGGTGTTTCGATACCCACGATCACAGCGGATAT
>JAKQII010000188.1 GCA_029557535.1 Acidobacteriota bacterium | reverse complement strand
GCAACGAGGTGCGGCGGTTCCGAACGCGGGCGGTGCCGTGCAGATGGGATTTCGGCTCGTGCGGGAGGAATAGGTAAGACTGCGAAGGTCGCGAATTGCCTTGAACCAGCCTTGATTGTTCGGTGAAACGTGCGGCAATGGACCCGGAATCGACAAGGGGGTTGAATTTCCGGGTCAGCGAGGCCGCCATTCGAGGATCGAGATCATCTGCGGCTCGAGATCCTCGAGCCGCTCGCCGTCGCCCTGGCCGACCCGCTGCACGAAGAGATCCAATATCTTCTTTCGGTTCCACAAGTTGAGGTCAAACGACGGTTCCCACATCCCGAGATCGTTGTCGGCGAGATCGACGATCCGCCAGCCGCGTTCGATTGCCTCGGCGACCGCAACGGACGGACGGTTTCCGCGTTCTTCGTCACGGAAGATCACGTACACCCGGCGGCCGTCGACGGCGATCTGCGGACGCGAGATCGGGATCCGCTTGGTCCCGCCGCCGCTGAGCGAGAACGGCGTCTTCCGGTCCGAAACCTGCGACATCCGCCAGCGGCCGTCGCGAAGATAAACGACGCGGTACTGAGGAACCGGAGAATCGGCGTCGCGCCAGTATGTCGCGACGGACGGCCGCCCGCTGTTATCGACCGCCATCGACGTCTGGTTGATCAGTTCGCTATTTTGCGGGACCTTCCACGCGATCTCCGCGTTATCGGACGTGATCGGCAGTCTGTAAGGTTCGCCGGTCGATTTCGTCCAGGTTCGTCCGCCGTCGAACGAACGCGCATAGCAGATGTCGTGATTGCTCGCGACGTCCGGCGTCTCGCGCCAGACCCACGACATGTGTATCCAGCCGTTGCGGCCGACCGCGATCTGCGTGTACGCGCTGCGCTTCCCTTCGCCGTCGATAAGGTTTTCCTGAACGCGCGTCCACTTCCCCGTTTTCGTCGAGTAGGAATTCATCACCAGACGTCCGTTGCCCGATTCGCCGTCGCGGTAAAGGAAGAGCAGTCGGCCATCGGGCAAGTTATGGAATTCAGGATATGTTACGCGATTTTCGAGCGTGCCGGCCATCGGCTGCGGCTTTTCGAATTCGAGTCCGTACGGTTCAGTGCTGCGTGAGTATTTGAGCGGCGAATTGTGATGATCCCAGGTGAGGTGAACAAGTCCCCTGCCGTCAACGGCGATGCTGATTGAGTTGTGCGCGTCCTTCACCTCGCCCTTGAACCCGGTATTTCGGATCTCCCAGCTATCGGACCCGAACCGGCGTTTGGCGACGACGACCCGCGAATCGGCGTCGTAGAAGGCGACGAACTGCGTCTCTTTGTACGACGTGACGGCGTTCCGCCGGAAGATCGCGGCGTTGATCTGGTTCTTCGCCCAACCCTCGGCGATCGGAATCAGCCTGACTCCGGGAATCTGTCCGAGGGCGATCCCGGCGAGGACCGCGATGAAGATTAAGCATCGAATCATAGGAAATTTTCGTGTGGCTTCGTGTCGTTCGTGGTTAAGCCGGTTTCAACCACGAAGGAACACGAAGTTGCACGAAGAAAATCAATTCCTGGCAGAAAGCCGCAAATCAGATCAACGTTGACTGATCGTTGATTTGAACCTTCGTGATACTTTGTGTCTCTTCGTGGTTGAATACGTTTGATCCACGAAGCAGCACGAAGTTGCACGAAGAAAATCAATTCCTCGCAGGAAGCCGCACATCCGAATTCCCAAATCCGAATTCCCAAATGCTATGGTTTGTACCTCCGTTCCGTGTGTCCTTTCAGCTGGTCCGGATAGAAATAGACGTCACGCAGATCGCCGGTCGCGTAACGCTTCGCCTGATCGTTGAAGTGCTTGTCGAGCGGATCACCGCTTTCGCCGCCGGCGGTCACCGCCTTCGCACGCACCCGCGGGCCAAACTCGACGACCGCGACGAAACTGTTCCCGCTCGTGCCGTACCATTTCTTCGTCCTTGAGGTCGGAGCCGCACCGAACGAGGCGAGCGATCCCCAATTCCCGGACGTGAACCCGACGGGAATGCTCGGCGCGGAATCATTGAACGCCTGAACGATGTCGCCCGTCAGGCGCTGAAAGCGGTTGATCTCGCCCCACGGTGTGTTCCACTTGCCGAAATCGTTCGCGAGCCGCTTCGTCGCGCGCGAGAACGATGCGAGCAACTGTTCCGCGCTCGCATTCGTTGCGACGTTCTCCTCCGACGGCATCCCCGGAACCGGTTTGACGCTACGTACGATGTCGCTTGCCCAGAAAACCGCGAGCGACGTCGCGACCGAATCGGTCGACCAGCGGAGATCCCATTTGCGCAAAACTCCGATCGGTTCGGCGAGTTCGGATTTTGCCGGCCCTTCAGGCAGGGCTTCCCAGGCTCTCACAAGCGCCGGGACCGTCTTTTCGAACCACGGCAGGTAACTGTCGTACGCCGCTTCGCGAAGGCCGTCGAGCGTAAAATCCCGACGGTTCTCGAGTACCCGGATCGCGTGCCGGCCGCGCGCCGACTCAATCCCGTTGTCGACGTACCGCGCGTAGTCCTTTTGCTTCAGACTGCTCGTCCCGGCTGCCGACCACGGCCAGTTGTTGCTGTTGTAAACCCAGCCGGTTGCGGGATTTATCAGGTTCGGAGACTCCGCAAACGAAAGCACGCCGTTCCAGTCCGTCTGTTTGATCGAACCGTCGACCGGCTTTGTCCAGTCGAACGCCGGATCGCGCCGGGGAATGAAATTGGCGTGAAAATACGCGATGTTTCCGTCGGCATCGGCGTAAAGCGTATTGTTCGACGAATTCGTATGAAAGGCGAAATTGCGTTTGAAGGTGGCGAGATTTCGCGCCTTGGTACGGATGTACGATTGCTGCAGTGCTTTTGACGGCGAGTTCATCAGTCCGACCGTTATCCACGCCCCCTTTTCGTCCTTGCGGACAACCGGGCCGTGATGTGTCGAGTAGACGGTAAACGTCCGCGTCTTCATCCCGTCGGCGGTTTTGTACGGTACGTCGATCGTCGTCACCTTTACCGGCATCAGTCCGTTGTCATGACGGTAGAAGTACTTTTCGCATTTGACGTCGGTCGAGATCTCTTCGCGCCATTCGTCGACCGCGTCTCCCGCGCTCGAGGTATGCATCCAGCCGACGCGGTTGTTGAATCCCTGATAGATGAAGATCTGTCCCCATGTGACCGCGCCGTACGCATTGAGTCCCTCGCCGCTCTTCATCTGCAACTCTGACCTGAAATAGAACGAAGTGTGCGGATTGATCAGAAGAAGCGCGCGTTTTCCTGCCGTGTTCTTCGGCGCGATCGCGATGCCGTTCGATCCCGAGGGCTCAGCGAGCGGATCCGGAGTTCCGTAGTTGCCTACGGACTCGTTTCCGTAAAACTCACGAAGGCGCGCCAGATTGATGGTTTCGATGTCGCCGCCGATACTCCCCTCGGTGAACGATAATGCCATCCACGGCTCGAAGTGGTTGATAACGCGCGGTTTAACGTCCGGATTCTGCGACAGGTAGTAATTCAGTCCATCGGCCCAGGCGGTCATGAGTTTTTTCAGCCACGGCGGGCTTTCCTCGTACTCCGTTTTGAGGAACGCGGGCCGGATGAACAGTTTCATCCGCAGATCGCGCCAGACAGCCGATTCGCCCTCGGCTTCGGCAAGGCGCCCCATCGCGTTCAGATAGTTTGTCTCGACGCGGTTGAAGTCGTCCTCGCACTGCGCGTAGATCATCCCGAAGACGGCGTCGGCGTCGGACTTGCCGGTGACATGCGCGATGCCCCAGTCGTCGCGGACGATCGTCACGTTGTCTGAATGGGCCTTCCAGCAGGCCGTCTCATCGGGAGACGCCTCTATCCGGGGAGCGAACGCTACGATGGTTATCAAGACAACAAAAGCGAAGACGTGTTTCATTCCGGCAATTCTAATTACTTGGCGCTGAAAAGTCGAAATGAATTCGGGCCGGTCGCGGGCTCCTGCACTTCAATTCGCGTTCGAGTCGCAATCCGAAAGTGGCACTCAAATTGCGACAACAATAGCCGGAGAATTAAGAATTTCACTCCGGAGGTTCGTGGAAATGGCTGATCGCAGTGAAGAATGGGCTTGGGCCCGCGCGTTGTATTGGGACAATTTTCAACGGCTCGGAATCGAGAGTCTGGGTGATTATCAGGCGAAGGCCGAAAAATCGCTGATCAATTCGCGGACCGTTTATCTATCAATCTATTGCCTCAAGGCTTATTATGACTCGACCTGGGCAGACACGTTTGCCGACGCCCTCGCTCCGGTTGCGTCCTATGTCGGCCTAAAGACGGAGGTTTCGGCCCCGCGGATCGTCGAGATCTGCCCCGATGCCGTTGCGATTCTGCAGCTTGGCGTCGGTCCGTACCTCGACTCGGAAACAAACGTTCCGGACCGTGTTTGGAAACAAATCTGTTCCCAACTCAAGATCCCGTACAACGAGGGTTCCTTTAACGACTGAGGCTGCGGCTAGGTTTTCCGCGGCGTTTTGCAAGCTTGGCGAGTCACTCTAAAAGGACCTTTCCGCAGATATTTCTGCGGGAGATTCCCGAAGACAATCCGCGCGGTGCGAACAATCCCGCACCGTTTACCGAAACCGCGAAACGTCACACGCATTCGCTTTTCGATGTCCCGCAATCGCTTGCGTCCGACGCTGGCACGGTGCTTGCACCTTCGCAACCTGTTTTTATGTGGATTTTCAGGTCCGCCGTACTGTTGCCACCGAAACGGTTGAAGGAGAAACCTCGTGAACGAATTTCATTCAGATTTTGAGATCGTCGCCCGTGAAGACTTTTCCGACGTCACTTTCATGCTCGAGGTCCGCCATCCGATGATGGCGAGGGCCGCAAAACCGGGCCAGTTCGTGATCGTGACGTCGCACCCTGACGGCGAGCGCATTCCGCTGACGATCGCCGATTTCGACGCGGCGAGGGGCACGATCACGCTCGTCATCCAGGCCGTCGGCAAAACGACGCTGGAGATGAAGGAAACCTGCCGGGTCGGCACGCACCTTTACGGACTCGCCGGTCCGATGGGCATCCCAAGCCATCTCGGCAATTCCAAGAAGGTCATCTGCGTCGGCGGCGGGCTCGGCGTCGCGCCCGTCTATCCGCAAGCCCGCGCCCTCAAGGAAAGCGGCGCGTACGTGATCGGCGTCCTTGGATTCCGGACCAAGGACCTGATCTTCTGGGATGAGAAGTTCCGCAACATCTGCGACGAGCTGATCGTCTGCACCGACGACGGATCAGCCGGACTTCACGGCTTTGTCACGGACGGCATTCGGAAAGCCCTCGAAGTCCACGATGACATCGACGAGGTCGTCGCGATCGGCCCGCCGATGATGATGAAGGCCTGCTGCGACGCGACCCGCGAGGCCGGGATCAAGACGATGGTCAGTCTCAACCCGATCATGGTCGACGGGACCGGCATGTGCGGCGGCTGCCGCGTCAAGGTCGGCGAGATCGTCAAGTTCGCCTGCGTCGACGGACCCGATTTTGACGGTCATCAGGTCGATTTCGATGATCTGATGGTCCGCCTGCGCCGCTACAAGGAAGAGGAAGCCGCGGCCACGAAACGCTGGAGCGAGACTTGCAGAATGACACAGGTGTGACATTTGCGATTTTTGAAACTTGAATCTTGAATCTTGAATCTTGAATCCTGAATTTTGAATCCTGAATTTTGAATTATGAAGAAACGCACAGTCCGAAGCATTCCGCAGCAGCGGACGCCGGTTCGCGAACTCGACCCGGTGGTCCGTTCCCGCAATTTCGAAGAAGTGAACTGCGGATATGACGAACAGGAAGCGCTGCTCGAATCGCAGCGTTGTCTTTTCTGTCCCGAACCGAAATGCATCGCCGGTTGTCCGGTGAACATCAACATTCCCGCGTTCATTGAGAAGATCGGTGCGAAGGATTACCGCGGCGCCTACGATGTCATCACCGGAACGAACCTTTTGCCGGCGGTCTGCGGACGCGTTTGTCCGCAGGAGAACCAATGCGAAGGCGTGTGCGTCGTCGGAGAGACGCTCGAACCGGTCGCGATCGGCAGGCTCGAACGGTTCGTCGGCGATCTCGCCATCGCGAACGGCTGGGTGAACCGGCCATACATTGAACCGACCGATTTCAAGGTCGGCGTCGTCGGTTCCGGCCCGGCCGGCATGGCGTGCGCCGCCGACATGGCGAAGGCCGGCTGCGAGGTCACCGTATTCGAGGCGTTTCATGAGGCGGGCGGCGTGCTCCGTTACGGAATTCCGGACTTCAGGCTTCCGAATTCGGTCGTCGATGCCGAGATCGACAAGCTCCGGGAACTCGGCGTGAAATTCGAGGTCAACACGCTCGTCGGACGCCTTTTCACGATCGAGCAGATGCTCGACGAACTCGGCTTCAGCGCCGTCTTCATCGGCACCGGCGCGGGATATCCGGCGCTGCTCGGAATTCCGGGAGACTCGCTCAACGGCGTCCTTTCCGCCAACGAACTGCTGACACGCTGCAACCTGATGAAGGCGCGCGACTTCCCGAACGTCGACACGCCGCTGCCGCTCGGCAAACACGTGGTCGTCGTCGGCGCCGGGAACACCGCGATGGACGCGCTCCGCGTCACGAAACGCTTGGGCGCGGAATCGGTCGCCTGCGTCTACAGGCGGTCGAAGACCGAGTGCCCGGCGCGCGCCGAAGAGGTCCATCACGCCGAACAGGAAGGCATCGAGTTTCACTGGCTGACGAACCCGGTCGAGGTCATCGACGACGGATCCGGATCGGTCGCCGCGATCCGCTGCATCCGCATGGAACTCGGCGAACCCGACGACTCGGGACGACGGCGTCCCGTTCCGGTTCCCGGCAGCGAGTTCGAGATCGAGACCGACCAGGTCGTCTTCGCGATCGGCACGAACGCCAATCCGATCATCGGCCAGACATCGAAACTGAAACTGAACAAGTGGGGCTATCTCGAAACCGACGCGAATCTGATGACGTCGATCGCCGGCGTCTTTGCCGGCGGCGACATCGTCACCGGCGCGGCGACCGTCATCGAGGCGATGGGCGCCGGACGGCGTGCCGCCCGCAGCATGAAACGCTATCTCGGACTTCGGGAAGCAATCGAAGAACCGTCATCCGAAACCATTTTCGGAATCGACGCCCGCGAACATAATTTCGTTCGCGTCAAGGCAGCTTAAGTTATGGCACCGAAAGACTTTGAAGCAGCACAGACAAAACCGTCCCGCAACGGGCGGGTCTCGTCGCGGCTGACAGAACACATCGTCGAGATCATTTCGGACTCGGGCGAGGGCGCGCAGAAATGCGGGCAATCGTTCGGTTCGATCGTCGCCCGTATGGGACACGGCGTCTGGACCGTTGAGATCATTCCGGCCGAGATCAGACCGCCGGCCCGCTCGGTCGCCGGCGCGAGCGGAAACCGCATCCGGATCGCTTCGGGCCGCGTTACCAACGGCGGCAACGAGACCGATCTCGTCGTCGCGTTCAACGAGCAGGTCCTGCTTGGCCGGGTCCGTGCACGCGAACTCAAGCCCGGCTGCACGATCCTGCTCGAATCGATGTGGCGGACGCATAAGAACGCGAAGATCGCCAAATCCTACGTCGAAGTTTATGACCAGCTCGTCGCGGCCGGATACCGCGTCCACGAGATCCCGATGGAAAAGGAATGTCTGACGCACGTTTCAGACGCACGCAAGGGCAAGAACATGTTCGCGCTCGGGATCCTCTGCAGCATCTACTCGCTCGATCTCGGCGTCGGGCGCGATCAGGTACGGCTGACGTTCGCCAAGAAGTCGGACGAGATCATCAGGAAGAACATCGACCTGCTCGAAGCAGGTTTTGAATGGGCAGAGGCGAACCTCGATTTCCGTTACGAGATCCCGGCCGAGCGCGCGACCGAAGCGCAGATCGTCGTCAACGGCAACACGGCGCTCGCGCTCGGCGTGCTCGCCTCGGGCATGGAGATCTGCGCGATGTATCCGATCACGCCGGCGACGTCCGCATCGCATTATCTGAGCGACGCTTTCGAGAAGGTCGGCGGTGTGCTGCATCAGGCCGAGGACGAGATCGCTGCCTGCGCCTTCGCGATCGGCGCGTCGTACGCCGGCAAATGCACGGTGACGATCACTTCCGGCCCGGGATATTCGCTCAAACAGGAAGCTCTCGGGCTCGCCGTGATGGGCGAGGTCCCGCTGGTCGTCGTCAACGTCATGCGCGGCGGACCGAGCACCGGCCAGCCGACCAAGACCGAGCAGGGCGACCTGATGACGACGATCTTCGGCAGCCACGGCGACGCGCCGAAGGTCGTCATCGCGCCGGGCACGATCGAAGACTGCTTTTACTCGATCATCACCGCGCGGAAGATCGCCGAAACTTTCAACATGGTCGTCGTCATCCTCTCGGACGCCAATCTCGCGACCTCGCAAACGCCGTTCCCGCGTCCGAGATTCGAGGAATCGTGGCTTGCGCCGCCGATCGACCAGAGCGCGCTGCCGGCGGGCGCGAAACCGTACGACTGGGATCCCGTGACCGGTCTCGCGCGGCGCTTCATACCGGGCCAGCCCGGCGGGATGCACACGCTGACCGGACTCGCGCACGACGTCAACAGTCACGTCGCCTACGATCCGGAGATCAACCAGCAAGGCATGCGCGCCCGGAGCCTGAAACTCGCCGCGCTTCAGCGAACGCTCAAACCGCCGGTCGTTTTCGGCGAACCGACCGGCGATCTGCTCGTCATTTGCTGGGGAAGCACGAAAGGCGCGATCGAAGAGGCCGTCCGCGAACTTCAGGAAGAAGGCCGCGCGGTATCGTCGCTCCACCTGACATTCCTCAATCCGCTGCCGCCCGGCATCAAGGAGATCCTCCGCGGATTCAAGCAGGTGATCACGATCGAGAACAACTGGAGCGACGATCCGGCCGACGAACTGATCGACGAAACGAACCGGCGTTACACGGCGCTCGCCATGCTGCTCCGCTCGCGCTACCTCGTCGATATCGACTGCTGGAGTGAATGCCGCGGCACGCCGCTCAAACCGAACACCGTCCGCAATTTACTTTTGGAGAAACTGAAATGACAGCCGCAACCGAACAAGCATCCGTAAACGAGTGTCTGCTCAAGCTTTACGACGAGCAGCATGAGATCGAGGACTACCAGAAGGGCGTTCCGCGCTGGTGTTCCGGCTGCGGCGACAACGCGATCCTCGCGGCCGTCCAGAGACTTTGCCGCGATGAGAAGCTGGCGCCCGAAAAGACGGTGTTTGTCTCCGGCATCGGCTGTTCGAGCCGCCTGCCGCACTACATGAACACGTACGGCTTCCACGGCATCCACGGCCGAGCGCTTCCGGTCGCCGAAGGCGTCAAACTCGCCCGGCCCGATCTGACGGTCTTCGTCAACACCGGCGACGGCGACTGCTGCTCGATCGGCGCCGCGCACTGGATCCATGCCGTCCGGTACAACATGAACATGGTGATGATGCTGCACGACAACCAGATCTACGGTCTGACGAAGATGCAGGCATCGCCGACTTCCCCGCTCGGGCTGAAAAGCAACACGACGCCGCGCGGCACGTACCTCGACGCGCTCAATCCGCTGACGGTGACGCTCGGCATTTCGAACGTCTCGTTCGTCGCGCAGGTCGTCGACTGGATCCCCGAACTGCTCTATCAGACGATCGCGGCGGCCTATCACCACAAGGGATTTTCGTTTGTGAGGATCGTCCAGCGCTGTCCCGAATGGCTGCCGAAACTGATGGATCCGTGGCTTCATGATCCGGAACGCGTTCTTTTGCTTCATCACGAGAACGGACTCAGAGTCAGCACCGATCTGACGCGCACCTACCGGAAGCTCGAGGAGCACGACCCCTCGGACATCAACCGCGCGCGCGAGATCGCGTCAAGCTGGGACCCGATCCCGGTCGGCATCCTTTATCGGGACGAGAACGTGCCGTGCTACGAGGATCTTCGTCACGATACGCGACTAAGAACGTCCGATCTGATCCGGAACGGGCTCGAAGCCGAGTTCGACAAATTCACGGTCTGGCCCGAAACCGTAAATGCCTGAGGACATTATGCAAATCGATCTTCAGAACCAACTCGCATTCTTTTTGACCGGACGCCGGTCGTCCGATTCCGAACCGCGGCCGTCGGCGATCCGGCCGGCGCTTTTTGCACGTTACCGTGATCTTACCGAACTTCGGTACGATTTCCCGCTCGTGATCGCGCACGGCGCCCCGCCCGAAAAAACGCTGCGATCGCTCAGCCGCATGGTCGACGACGCTGCCTTGGCCGCCGACGAAACCGACCGCCTGCGTCTCGCGCGGCACGGCCAGCGGATCGAACGCGCCGTGCGCAAACATCTTGCCGCGAAGGGCCCGGGAGACTTCGCGACCGTCTGGCATTCGTGCGCCTCTGAACTTGTGACGGAAGACGCCGTGATCGGCGATTCGGCAATGACGCTCTGGAATTCGTTCGCGACCGACGGCGACATTCTCGACGCCGACGCCGCGATGCCGGCGCGGGTCGTCAAGGCCGCCTGGAACTCGGTTCAGGCCGAAAAAGCGAAACAATTCAACGCTCGTACGGCGCGCCTGCTCCACGCATTGAAAGGAATTCTGCTCGCCGAAGACATCGGCGGCGGTGCCGGGCGCTCGCCCGAACGGCTTCGGTCGGCGGTCGGCTCGTCGTTTGCCGGCGCGTTCGATTTCAACGAACTTTCGCGGATCCTTGTCAGTTCAAAACCGGCGACCGCTTTGTCCGATTCGCGCCGTGACCGGATCAATCAGCTGATTGCCACGATCGAGGGCCAGAAGTTCTACACCGAATCGGGCGAGTCGATCGGGTTCGTCTTCGACAACTGCGCCGATGCCGTCCGCAGCCATAACGAGCGCCGGGCCGAAGCCGTCAAACTGCTGCGCGCGCTCGCGATCGCCGAACTTGAAGCCGCCGGCAATTACCGCGAAAAGACGCACGACGTTCTGTTCGAGAATTACGGACACAACGGGCTCGAACTCTCTGAACTCGGCCAGCTTCCCGACTACCTGATCTGCACCGACGGCGGCGCGATCGATGCCGCTGAAACGGCGCGGATCGTCGAGGTGCTCGCCGCCGGATTGCCGTTCAAGATCCTCGTCCGCACGGACGACGTGCTCGAGCCGTCGGTCGTCGCCGAAGGCCACGTCGCGCTCGGCTTAAGATCGCGGCAGATCGTCGATGCCTCGATCGGTCTGACGGACGTTTTTGTGTTGCAAGCAGCGGCGTCGCGCCTTTTTGCCAATCGAGCGCGTCTTTTGAGCGGTCTTTCGTACGACGGGCCGGCGCTGTTCAGCGTCTTCTCCGGCGCGAACGGCCACACCGGCGACTTCTCGCCGTACCTCGTCGCGGCGGCCGCGGTCGAATCGCGCGTCTTTCCGACGATCACGTACGATCCTTCGGCCGGCGGCGATTGGGCATCGCGTCTCGACATTTCAGACAATCCGTCGACCGACGACGACTGGCCGGTCCACCGTTTCGCGTTCGAGGACGCCGATCTGCAGTCGAATTCCGAGTCACTCCCGTTCACGCCGGCGGATTTCACGGCGCTCGACGACAGGTTCGCCCGACATTACAGCGTTGCCGACGACATATCGGAAGCGATGATCCCGGTCGACGAGGCGCTGCGGTCGGCTCCGCTCCGCGACCGCGTCCCGTACACCGCGGTCGTCGGTGAGGATCTCAAACTAAGGCGCGCGCTGATCGACAATCGCCTTCTGCGCGAGGCCGAACGCTGCCGCGCGATGTGGCACAGCCTGCAGGAACTCGCGGGAATCCACAACTCGCACGCCGAGAGATTGCTCGCGGCCGAGCGCAAGCGTGCCGAGTCGGCGCCCGCACCCGACCAAAGTCCCGTCGGCGGCGCGCCGGTGCCCGAGATCGTTACGGCCGAACCTGAAACGGTCGCCGCCGAGCCTTCTTCCGACGATCCGTACATCGAGACCTCGCGCTGCACGAGCTGCAACGAATGCACGAACGTCAATCCGAAGGTGTTCGCCTACAACGACAACAAGCAGGCGTACATCGCCGATGCGGACGCCGGCACATATCGCCAGCTCGTCGAGGCCGCCGAAGGCTGTCAGGTCGGAATCATCCATCCCGGCAAGCCCCGCAATCCGAAAGAACCGGGACTCGACGATCTCCTCGCCCGGGCGCAACCGTTTTTGTAGTGCCCGTCCATGCAGAAACGCGCACGAAGTAAGCGTGCCCGATCGCGGGAGCGATCGAGCCGGTCCCGGGCGTCAATTCATCCACGAAGGTCAATGTTTGCGCCTCCGGCGCCCATGCCATTTTCGATTTGCGATTTTCGATTTGCGATTGTTAAGCCGAGTGCGGAGGCCCACAATCCCAAAAATCCGCAATCCGAAATCCAAAATCCCAAATGCGTTGCGCCTCCGGCGCCCATGCCATTTTCGATTTGCGATTTTCGATTTGCGATTGTTAAGCCGAGTGCGGAGGTCCACAATCCCAAAAATCCGCAATCCAAAATCCAAAATCCCAAATGCGTTGCGCCTCCGGCGCCCGGATTTGCGGAAATGCTCCGCTTTACCGGGGCGCACTCTAAAGAGATCAAGCGGCTGCGCCGCGAAAGCGAATTCTGCGGCGCAGCCGCCGGATGATCAGGCCCCGCAAAGCCGATCGGATCATTCGATTTGGGATTTCGGATTTCGGATTGCGGATTTGGGCCCCGTTCAGTAAACCCTTTTACCTGAACGTGCTCGCCGCCCATCTACCAGTTTCGATGTGCGATTTCTTGCGTTGGTATTAATCTTGCCACGTCCTTGAGGCCGTGGTCACAATCATCAAAACAGCTCGGCTTCGACGGAATTTGGGCTGAAGCCCGAGCAAATGACAGTCGGCAACCACGGCCTGAAGGCCGTGGCAACGTCAAGACAAAGCCGTCCGTCGAACCAGCGGGCCCGGTAGTAATGAAGTCCGGTGAAATCATCATACTCGCGGCCGGTGAGGCCATTTTCGATTTGCGATTTCTTCCGGCGCCGCACAATCCGCAATCAGAAATCGTCAATCCGAAATGCGTACATTTTGTCAGCGTGCCGTTGTTGTCGTCAACGATTATATCGGCACAGGAAAATCTCCCAAACGCTCACACCGAGTTTGCCGGAGCGTTTGAAACCAGGCCCGCCGATGACCGGGATCAGCAGCCGGAAATCAAGTCACTCGCAACACACCTCTCGGTTTTTGGGTCGTGCGCCAACGCCGTTCACCATTTTCGGTTTTCGATTTGCGAGTTGCGATTTGTCGTATCCGGATGTTGCTTTTCCGGGGCGAACCGGATTTGAATCAAGCGGCTCGGACGCCGTTGGTCACTTTGCCAGAGGATTCAAAGTCTTCAGATATGGGATCTTGTTGAAATCGCTGTCGCGCGTAACGAGCGTCGCCCCGATGCTCATAGCCAATACCGCGAGATGCGCGTCCATCACCATATTTCCGTAAAAGCGCGACTTGTCCATCAGTCTGATCACCTCACGGAAATGCGCCGAGGAAGCGCGCAGCAAATTCACATTCGTGCAATTGAACAGTGAGTCGATGAACTTCTCAGCCTCGGAACCCGGCAGAGTTGGATTGAATACTTTCGGGTTGGTGGCGATTCGCAAGAACGATAAGACGCTTGTTTCGCAGATATTTACGGTGTTATTTTGATCCGAAACAGCGCCTTCCAGCCACCGCGCCACGACATCGTGTTCGGGCATCGCGTCCATTTTCGCGTAGAGGAGGATATTGCTGTCGAGCAAGTAGTTCATCAGGAGCCGGCAGCCAACTAAATTTCATCAAGCAACTCTTCCAACGTAGCCGCGTCGATCCGCGGCTGAAGTTCGGACTTGAAACCCTCGATCTTGAAGACGGCTTCAGCCTTCGCGGACACCGTGTTCATCCCGGATCGAAGCAATTTGTTGATGAGGTCCTTTTCCTTCAACCCCTTGTTTTTGCTGATGGTTTCCTGGATGTAGTCGGCAACATCGGACTCCAAGGTCACGGTTGTCCGTCTTGTACGTCGGTGCTTGAGAGTATTTGAATTCACACTGGGATATTA
>JAKQII010000184.1 GCA_029557535.1 Acidobacteriota bacterium | reverse complement strand
CTCAACCGGCGGTTGACCTTCCAATTGTCGGTCGCGTAGAAACCCCAATCGATGAACCGGAAGCTCTTGTCGGTAACACCGTACTGCGTGTCGGCCTCGGTCGCGTTGCCCGTCAGAAGCTGCGTAAAGCTGTCAAATTTTTCGAACTCCGTGGCTTGTTCCTCGGGAAGATTCGTATCGTACTGGTGACGTTTGAACTCGCCGCCGAATTTGATGTTGTGGTTGCCGAAGATCCAGTTCACGTTGTCGCCGAAGCTGTACGTCAATTGCTTGCGTTTGTTGAACGAGTCGTTCGGGCCGCCAAACGAAAAGTTCGCGATGTTGTTCCGTCCGACGTAATGCCCGAGCCGCGTTGTTGCGATACTGTTGTCAAAGGTCGAAGCCGGATTGAAAACGCCGATCGATTCGTTCGTGATCGGAAGAAAATCATCGTCAAGGCGTCGGGTGTTGTTCAGGTAGAAGTAACCGAAACGAAATTCGTTGATCCAGTTCTGCGTGAAAATATGCGTATCGGAGATCGAAACCGTGCGGTTGCGGTCGTTCCGTCGAAGAGTGAACGGCGACGCGAGCGAGTTTGGGTCCGGGAAAGAATCGAATCCCGGAAAGTCGGCCCAAAAGAGTGTTCCGCTGAGCGAGTTAGACTTCGAAAGCTGTCCGTCGAGGCGCGTCGTGATCTGGTTCTGCTTAAACCGCGAAGGCTCGACCGAGATCAGCTCGACGAGCGGGTTGTTTCGCTGAAGCGTCCGCGACGCAACGCTCGGATAATTCCCGAACTGGTAGCTGCCCGATCCCGTCTGATCGACGATACCGAGCGTTCTGAAGGAACCCGCCTGGAGGCTCGGAAGCACGAACCCGCCCGTCACCGGATTCTGAAGATTGAAGATCCTCCACGCGACATCCGAGATGTCGTTGGACGTCAGGCAGTTGGTGCCGACCGTGCAGCCGTTGAACTGGTTGAACGCCGCCGCGATCGCCGCTTTCGAGCGGTCGTTGCCGAGCGCGCTCAATGCGAGCGGCAGTATCGTTCGGGTTCGGGCCGTCGGAACAAGTCCCGTGTTCGACTTCGTGTACTGGTAACCGCCGAAAAAGAAGAACTTGTCCTTGATGACCGGTCCTCCGATCGTGAATCCGGTTTCGACGCGGTCGGCGCGCGGCTTTTCATTGCCGCTCTCCTTGAGAAAGAATTCGTTCGAATTGAACGCCTTGTTCTGAAGATAATAGTAAGCCGAGCCGTTGAACTTGTTGCCACCCGAGCGGGTGACGAGCTGGAAATTACCGCCGCCGCTGCGGCCCGTCGAAGCATCATACAGCGAGGTCTGGAGTTTGACCTCCTGAAGAGTTTCCGGTGCCGGCGAAATGTTGTCCGATAAGGAGCCTTCGTTGCTCGTGATGTTCGTCGCGTCGATGCCGTTGAAAAACAAGCTCGTCGACGTCGTGCGCGTACCGTTGACCGACGGCGAGATATTGCCGTTTCCGTTCACCCCGACCGGAGAAAGCTCCGACGACACGCCGGCTTCGGATGAGAGCAGGCCAGTGAACGAACGGGTGGAGGTCGGCAGCTTTGTGACCTCGTCGCCACTTATTTGGCGCGCGACCGTCGCCGACTCCGTCTGGACCAGCGGCTGGTCACTAGTAACGGTAACGACCGCATCGGCCGCGCCGATCTCAAGCGTTGCCTCGACGCTCCGCTCGACCGAAGCCTCGACCGCAACGTTTTCGCTCACGCCGCGTTTAAATCCTTCCTTTTCATACGTTATCGAATAATTGCCGACCGGAAGCAGCGTGATCGTCCAACGCCCCTCGGCGTTCGACACCGCGGTTCTCGAAAAATTCGTCGCGTTGTTCTTTGCAACGACCGTTACGCCCGAAACCAAAGCGCCGTTCGGGTCTTTTACCGAACCGCTCAAACCCCCGGTCGCCTGTGCGAAAGCCGCGGGCGCCGCGGTAATAAGCAAGACCGGCACTAGCAGTCTCAAAACCAAACTGAATCGCATATTCTCTCCTTGATACTTCTTGAAAATACGGACCGGGCGAGCGGTAAAATCTTCCGCCCGCGCTTGTCCTTGATGTCAAAAACTTCCTTTATTTCGTGGATGCAAGGTAGAGAATAGAAGCGGATGGTTACACGTTGATTAACCGTACGTTAACAAACGGTTAACTTTGGATTACCGAAATGTTGCGAGAATTCCTTCGAGGTCGCCGGGAACATCGACATCGCAGGCGGCCTCGGGCATATCGACCTGCGTTACCACAGATGCGTTTCGAATGATCGCGGCGGCGCCCGCATTGTCTTCGAGCGTGAATATCCGGCCAAACGTCGCGGACCCGAAAACAGCCGGGACGCCGAGCATTCCGTTGTAACGGGCGGCCGCGATCGGTGAGTCCCCGCGTGCAAAGGAGTCGAGCAAACGGATGAGCGATCCGGAGTCGACCAAAGGCTGGTCTGCCAACGTTACGGCCATTGCAGGCGTTTCGGGCGCCGACCGGAGAATTGTCCGAAGTCCGAACTTGAGCGATGAGCCGATCCCGTCCGCCCAGTTGGGATTGATAGCTATCTCGGCCGGAAGATCGTCTATCGCGGGTTTGATCTTCGCGGAGTCCGCACCGAGGACGACGACGCAGCGTAAACCTGTCGCAACGGCGGATTCAGACGCGTGCCGCACCAAGGCCTTGCCTTTGATCTCGGCCAGTTGCTTTGGCGAACCGAAACGGCTCGACGCGCCGGCCGCGAGAACGAGAATACATTTGGGATTTGGGATTTCGGAATTCGGATTCACTTTGACCCGCGGCTCGTCAGAAACCCGCCTTCGCGTTTACGCAAAACGGTCAGGACCTCGGAGACGATCGCGAGCGCGATCTCTTCAGGCGATTCGGAGCCGATGTCGAGCCCGACCGGCGCGTGCAGATTCGACGGCCATGATTCGCCGATCTCGGCAAGCAGTTTCTCGGTCCGCTTGCGGGGTCCGAGCTGGCCGATGTAGGCGGCGTTCGTCTTCAGCAGGAAATTCTCGATCAGCTTGTCCTTTTCGTAGTTGTGAGTCATGACGACCGCGACCGCGTGATCGTCGAGGTGAAGCTCGCCCTCGTAAGCGTCAGGATGCAGTACGCGGACCGAATCGGCATCGGGAAATCGGTCGCCGGATGCGAACGCCGCCCGATGGTCGACGACGGTGACGAGCCATCCGAGCGTCTTCGCGATCGAGCAAACGGGGATCGCGTCGGCCCCGGCTCCGAAGATGAAAAGCGACGGCGGCGGATCGATGATCTCAACGAACCCGTCACCGTCAGCATGCGATCGGTCGCCGTGGTCGCCGTCGCCGAAATAGGTCCGGGCACCGATATTGTCACCTTCAACGACAACCTTGTTGACGAATCGCTTGCGTCCGCCGCGTGCCCGCGAAAGTCGATCAAAGTAATCGTGATCGAGCGGTTCGAACAAAATCCGGATCACACCGCGGCAACCCATGTTGAGCGAAAAGACCGAGTCTTCGTTCTTCGTCGTGTCGTAGGTGAAGACCTGAGCTTTTCCCGAATCGGCAACTTGTTTTGCGCGCTCGAGAACGTCGGCCTCAAGACAGCCGCCCGAGACTGTCCCGACCGCGTCGCCGTTGGCGCGGATCAGCATTTTCGCACCCTCGCCGCGATAGGCCGAACCCTGAACGTCGACGACGGTCGCGACGATCGCCTTTTCTCCGGGATTGAGTTTCGGGATTGTCTTGAGGATGAGTTCGATCTCTTTCATTTGTCTTCAAAACCTTCCAATGTCGGCTGGACGGGTCTTACTGGTGTATGCCTATGTGGTCCGAACAATTTTCACCACATAGTCACTGAGTGCACAAGCCGATCCCAAAATGGACGTCCAAGCGCCTCCAAACTCATATCAGTTTGTCGAGCGTGATCGGCAAATCACGGACGCGCTTTCCGGTCGCGTGAAAAACGGCGTTCGCGATCGCCGCCGGAATGCCGACCAGACAAAGCTCGCCCATTCCCTTGATCCCGAGCGGATTCACGATCTTGTCTTCTTCGTCGACGAACGCGGTTTCGACCGACTGCACGTCGGCGTTGACGGGGATGTGATACGTCGCGAAGTTGGTCGTCATCATCCGTCCGTAGCGGTGGTCGACGGCCGTTTCCTCCTGAAGCGCCATTCCGATGCCCCAAACGACACCGCCCATTTCCTGCGAGTGCGACGCTTTCGGATTGATGATCCGTCCGCAGGCGGTCGCTTCCACGACGCGCGTGACCTTGATGATCCCCAGATCTTCGTCGACCTTGACCTCGACGAACTGCGCGCCGTGCGCCTGCGTCCTGTAATTTCGCCGTTCGGCGTTCGGAGTCGAGGTAAAAGTCTCGACGATCTCGGTCATCCCGTTCGCCTTCATGACGTCGGCCACCGCGACCTTCTTGGCCGCGTTCGATTTGAGCGAAAGCGTTCCGTCCGCCATTTCGACATCATCGACCGATGCTCCCGCGAGCGGTGAATTCGCGTCCTTCTGAGCGAGTCCGACTAGCTTGGTTTTGATCGCCATCGCCGCGCCCTGGGCGGCGGTACCGACGGACGCGGTCGTGATCGATCCGCCCTGCATCGGCGCGTTCGGAAGATCGCTGTCGCCAAGTTCGAATTTCACCTTTGCGGGATCAACTCCCAAAAATTCGGCCGCGATGATCGTGATCACGGTGTAAGTTCCCGGCCCGATATCGGCGGTTGCGCTGCCGACGCGCGCGTTTCCGTCCGCGCTAAGCGCGATGCGGACCGTTGCCGGAGCCTGACCTGCGCCCCAGGTTCCGACCGCGACTCCCCAACCGACAAGCCAGTTTCCGTCGCGCATCGATCGCGGCTCAAGCTTTCGCTTCTCCCAACCAAATTTCGCGGCGCCTTGTTTGAATGCCTCGCGCAAGGCTTTGCTCGAGAACGGCCGGCCGGTTTCAGGATCCTTTTCAGAGTAATTGATCAGCCGGAATTCGACCGGATCGATCTTGAGCTGATACGCGACCTCGTCGATCGCCGACTCGAGCGCGAATGCGCCCGTAACCGCGCCGGGAGCGCGCATCCACGTCGGCGTCGGCAGATCTGTTTTCGCGATCTTGTAGGGTGTGTGGTAATTCGGGCATTCGTAAAGCGTGCGCCCGAATCCGTTCGGGCTTTCGGTGAAGTTTTCGATCGTCGAGGTATTGCCGACCGCCTCGTGAATGACCGATCGCAGTTTGCCGTCCTTTTCGGCCCCGATCGAGACCTTCTGCCAAGTGTACGGTCGATAACCATGGCCCGTGAACATTTGCCGGCGCGTGTAATTGAACTTCAACGGGCGCTTGATCTCGCGTGCGATCGAAGCCGTCAGGAACGTGATGTAATGCGGATTGAGCGCCGCCCCGAACGCGCCGCCGACGAACGGCGAGACGACGCGGACGTTCTCCGGCTTGATGTCGAAGCACTTCGCGAGATGTCCCTGAAATGCCTGTACGCCCTGGGACTTGATGAAGATCGTCAGCTTTTCGCCTTCCCAAAACGCGATCCCGGCGTGCGGTTCCATCGGATTGTGGTGCTCGATCGGGATCGTGTACTCGGCCTCGAATTTCACCGGCGAAGCCGCGAGCGCGGCCGGCGCGTCGCCGCGCATCTTTGGGGAACGCGAATCTACGGTCGGCGCCGATCTGGGATCGGACGTCGGCTTTTCTTCCTCATATTCCGCCTTGACGAGACGTGCGGCAAAACGCGCCTGTTCGAGGGATTCGGCGACGACGAACGCGATCGGCTGGTCGCTGAAAACTATCTTGTCGGACTGCAGCGCGAAAAAGTCGTCGTCACTCGATTTCGTCTTCGGCGCATTGAGATGCGTGAAGACCTTGACGACGCCGGACTGCCTCTCGGCTTCGGAAACATCGATCGACTTGATCCGTCCCTTGGCTATCCGGCTCTGCGCGACGTATCCGTATGCGACGTTCTTGACGTCGAATTCGGACGCGTATTTCGCCTTTCCCGTGACCTTCGCGACGCCGTCCACGCGGCTCATTGCTTTGCCAATGTATTTCATATCAGTTGTCTGTGGTCAGCGGTCGGTGGTCGGTGATTTGCAATTTTCGATCTGCAATTTGCGATTGCGGCGAAGATCGATCTGTTCACCGACCACCGATCACTATTTACACTGCCTTCTCCAACGCCCTGACGATCGCGCGTTTGCTAAGCTCGATCTTGTATTCGTTGAACTCGAGCGGCCGGGCCGATTTCAGCTCGAGCTCCGCCGCCTTCTCGAAATTCTCTTTCGTCGCTGCTTTTCCGGCGAGGAACTTTTCGGCGTCGAACGCGCGCCACGGCTTGTTCGCGACGCCGCCGAGCGCGATCCTTGCAGTCGTTATCGTCTTCCCGTTCAGTTCCAGCGCCGCCGCGACGGATACGAGCGCGAACGAATAACTCGCGCGATCGCGAACCTTCACGTAATAGGAATTCGCCGCGAACTTGTTCTTCGGAATTTCGAATGACGTGATCATCTCGCCGTGCGCGAGCGCCTTGTCGTCATGCGGCGCGTCTCCCGGCAGCCTATGGAGTTCAGTGAACGGGATCGTTCGCGTCTTTCCGTCGGCCATTTGAATGTTCACCTTCGTGTCGAGCGCAGCAAGCGCGACCGCCATGTCGGACGGATTCACCGCGACGCAGTGTTCGGACCAACCAAGGATCGCGTACGTCCGGTTCAAACCGACGATCGCGCTGCAGCCCGAGCCCGGTTCGCGGCGATTGCAGTTCACGGCAGTATCGTAGAAATAAAGACAGCGAACCTGCTGCATGACGTTTCCGCCGTTGGTCGCCATGTTGCGGATCTGTTCGGACGCACCGGCGAGGATCGCCTGCGAGAGCAGCGGATAATTCTCGCGAACGAGCGGATGATTCGCCGTGTCGGTGTTTTTCGCCAATGCCCCCACCGAGATCCCGGCCGGCGTCGAGCGGATCTGCGACGACGCGATCCCGTTGATATCGACAAGTTCATCAGGCCGCGCGACGTCCTCTTTCATCAGATCGAGGATGTTCGTTCCGCCCGACAGAAATTTCGCGTTTTTGTTTCCGGCGACCGCTTTCGCGGCGCCAGCGGCGTTGGTCGCCTTCGAATACTTAAACGGCCGCATCGTTCACGCCCTCCTTCACGAATTCCCAGGTTTCGGCGACCTCGGTTCCGGTATGAACCTCGCGGATCGCCTTGACGATGTTCGGATACGCGCCGCAACGGCAGAGATTGCCGGACATCCGCTCGCGGATCTCGTCATCGGAGAGCTTCACTGCGCGGGCCTTGCCGCGGATATTCTCGGAGAGATAGCTCAGCTGTCCGCGCTTTGCCTCGTCAAGCATTGCCACTGCCGAGCAGATCTGGCCCGGGGTGCAGTAGCCGCACTGAAATCCGTCATACTTGATGAAAGCTTCCTGCATCGGATGAAGATCGTCCCCTTTCGCGAGACCTTCGATCGTGGTCACGGTCTTGCCCTCGCAGGTCGCCGCAAGGGTCAAACACGAAAGCACGCGGCGGCCGTCGACGATCACCGTGCACGATCCGCACTGGCCGTGATCGCAGCCTTTCTTCGAACCCGTCAGCCCGAGTTTTTCTCGCAACGCGTCGAGCAAGGTGACTCTCGAATCGAGGCTCAAAGCCCGCTTCGTACCGTTGATATTGAGCGTTACGCTGACCGCGTTCTCTTCGGCGACCGGCGCGAAAACCGCGTCCTCCGGGACACGATAATTCGCCAGGATCTCCTGTTCGGCCAGAAGTTGCGCCGCGAGAACTCCGAATGTCGTCGCGGAGACAGTTCCGAGAAATTTCCGTCGCGATTCCCCGAGTTCCGAAAGGATCGCACGTTCGTCGTCCGACAACTCCTCGGAATCCGGCCGCTCATTGTAGTCCGTCATACTCACTCCGTTTTTTCGAATTGGTGTAACGTCCTTACTTTACCAGACTGGCATTTGATTCCAAAGGTTTTTGGGCGCCCGTCCGGTCGGCTAGATAGCGTTCCGCATGTTATATTGTTCACAATCTGCTTGCCTCCGCAGACACGCATATGAAACGCCTGAAATTACTTGCACTGATTTCGTTTTTCGTTTTCGCCGCCCTTGTTTTCGGCAACCGGTTTGTAAACACGATCATCGCCGGCGGAGCCGCACCCGACGCGCCGACGGGCGTCGAGGCCTCGGACAATGATTACGCCGACAAGGTCGGGCTTCATTGGGACACGATGCGCGGCGCGACTCTCTATCGCATTTATCGGAATACCGCGAACAATTCGGCCGGCGCGACGGAGACCGGAAACACGATCACCAATTACTACTTTGACGCGACCGCCGTTGCCGGTCAGCAGTATTTTTACTGGATCAAGGCCGAGAACGGCTCGGGAACGAGCGCGTTCAGTTCGTCCGATGCCGGAATGCGCGGGATCGGCGGGTACTCGGGCGGACTCTTCCCGCCGCTCGATCCGCCGAGTTTCACCGGCGAGAACCCGATCACGGCGGCAAAGGCGTCGCTGGGCAAGGCCTTGTTTTGGGACGAGCAGCTCTCTTCGACAAGAACGATGGCGTGCGGAACGTGCCACCGGGCCGCTTCGGGCGGATCCGACCCGCGAACGATCTTCGGACAGGCCCGATCGCAAAATCCGGGCTTTGACGGGATTTTCAATACGGCCGACGACCCGTTCGGATCACCCGGCGTCGTTCAGAACAACGCGGACGGAACATACGTCTTCAATAACTTCTTCGGTTTCAACGAACAGGTTACGGGTCGCAAGGCGCCGTCGTACCTTAACGCGGCGTATTCGACTTTCGGCATCTTCTGGGACGGTCGCGCCGAAGAGGTTTTCAAGGATCCGTTGACGAACGCCGTCGTGATCCCCGGGGGCGCAGCCCTTGAAAGCCAGGTCCTCGGACCGCCTTTGTCGTCAGCGGAGATGGCGCACGGCGGGCGCAACTGGACGCAGGTCGCCGAACGAATGTCCGTCGCCAGGCCGCTCGCGCTCGCGACAAACGTTCCTCCGGCATTGGCTGCCTGGATCAACGGCCGGACGTATCCGCAGCTATTCGAGGAAGTCTTTGGAACTCCCGAGGTGACGCCGGTAAGGATCGCAATGGCGATCGCGACGCACGAGCGGACGCTCTTTTCCGACCGGACGCCGCTCGACCGATATTCCGCAAATCTCGAGACGCTCACGCCGCAGGAGGAGCTTGGCGAAAGTGTCTTCGTGAATGTTCAGTGCGTCAACTGCCACGCCGGATCGCTGCTTTCGGATCAGCAGTTTCATAATATCGGCGTGCGTCCGGTCGCGGAAGATCTCGGCCGCGGAGCCGTGACCGGCAACGCCGAGGACATGGGCAGTTTTCGGACTCCAACGCTTCGGAACATCGAACTCAAAGGCCCGTACATGCACAACGGGCGCTTTGCGACGCTCGAGGAAGTCGTCGAATTTTACAATCGCGGAGGCGACTTTGACGCTCCGAACATCGATCACAATCTGATCCGGCCGCTTAATCTCAATGCTGAACAAAAGGCGGCTCTCGTCGCGTTCATGAAGCGGCCGATGACCGACGTTCGCGTCCGCGACGAACTTTCGCCGTTCGATCGCCCGACATTATACACCGAGACCAACCGTGTTCCCGTCGTGTCCGGATCGGGGCGCGCTGGAACCGGTGCGGTCATCCCAAGCGTTACCGCGATCGAACCGCCGCTCGTTGGCAATCCGTCATTCACCGTCGGTGTTTCGGCGGGACTCGGCGGCGCCCAAGCGGTGCTCGTGATCGACTCGTCGGATCCTGGAGTCGGAACTTCGATCCCGGCGTTCGGAACGTTCACGCGCCAGGAGACCACTTTGCAGGGCAGCGGAAGCGGCAACGGATGGGGTTCGATTAGCCTTTCGATCCCGAATCAGCAGTCGCTGGTCGGACAGACATTTTACGGGCGCTGGTATGTGACCGATGCGGGCGCCGCGAACGGATTTTCGGTTTCGCGGTTGTTCACGTTCACCGTTTTCGGGACGGCGACCGCCACGCCGTCGGTCCTTTTCGATTTCGATGCCGACGGCAAGTCGGATCTTTCGATCTTTCGTCCGTCTAACGGTCAATGGTGGCTTAACCGATCGAATGCCGGCGTCGCCGCGTTCACGTTCGGAAACTCGGCCGATGTCATCGCTCCGGCGGATTTCACTGGCGACGGTAAGACCGACGTCACGATCTTCAGGCCCTCAGCGGGCGAATGGTTCATTCTGCGAAGCGAGGACTATTCGTTCTTCAGCTTCCCGTTCGGAACCGCCGGCGACATTCCTTCGCCCGGTGATTTCGACGGTGACGGCAAGGCCGACGCGGCAGTTTTCAGACCGTCGAATTCGACTTGGTACATTCAGCGCTCGTCCGACGCCGGAACGACCATTCAGCAGTTCGGCACCGCGGGTGACATTCCGCAGGTTGGTGATTACGACGGCGACGGCAAGTCCGACATGGCGATCTTCCGTCCGTCGAACGGACAATGGTGGCTCAACCGATCGGCGGCGGGCGTAATCGCGGCAACGTTCGGATCGTCGACTGACCGGCCGACGGCGCGCGACTTTACCGGCGACGGCAAGACCGACATCGCGATTTTCCGTCCTTCGAGCGGGGAATGGTTCATTCTTCGATCGGAGGATTACTCGTATTACTCGACGCAGTTCGGCGTTTCGACCGATATTCCGGCCTCAGGGGATTTTGACGGCGACGGCAAGGCCGATCCCGCCGTTTTCAGACCGTCGTCCGGCACGTGGTACGTCGACCGCTCGACGCAAGGACTGCTCATACAAACTTTCGGATCGACCGGCGATAATCCGGTTCCGGCGGCGTATTAAAAGTTGGGGGATTAGTCAGAACCGGGAGCGGTAGCGACCGGCAGACACTCAACTAATGGGTCGGCCGAACGGAGGTCACGGAGAATTGAACCCGGTTTCCATCTGCCGGTCGCTACCGCTCCCGGTTCTTCTCTAAAGACGGTGCCGTTGTCAAGACAGAGCTAGCGCCTGGCCGCCGTTGGCGGCATGCTTTCTGTCGTTTCGTGACAAATCAGATCCGTTCATTGCTTTGTTTGTTTCTTGCGTGTTCCGTCCGATACGTGGATCGGACGCTCCGAGCAAAGCCTGTCGCGGCCCGCTCCTTCATCTCTTCGGGTATCTGTCGAAGCGCGTGCTCATTACGGCCCCATTACCCATGATGTGTGGATCCGCACTCCCTGCCGTTGCCGGAAAGGAGGTCGGCTGGCCCTATCAGACCGCGGTCATCTCAGACCCAGAACCGGACGGGCATTGCCGACTGCGCGTGCCACGCAGGTCAAACTCTTCCGCGGTGATGTTGTCCCGCAGCATGATCGCGAGCTTGACCAGAAGCTTGCGGGCGGCAGCCGTTTTCGCCACCGCCTTCGTTTTCCTCTTCGCGAGCCGTTTGTAAAAGCTTTTCAGCCTCGCGTCGAACCTCGCCGCAATGTGCGCGGCGTACACCAGATGGTAACGCAGCAACGGAGACCCGGCCTTGCTTATGCTCCCGAACCGCACCTTCCCGGCGCTCGACCGCTCCACCGGATCGAGTCCGGCAAACGCCGCCACCTGCTTCGAAAGCCGCCCGAACCGCCTCACGTCCCCGAGCGTGTGGACCGTCGCCAGCGCCGTCAGGTACCCGACACCGCTCTGCGTCATCAGCAGCCGCACCGCTCCGGATTCCCCCGCTTTCCGCTTCAGCCAAACTTCCGCTTCCGCGATCCGCCGGTCAAGCTCCTCCGCCAGCCCCAGCAGTTGCGTCCTCGCGAACCCGGCCGTCTCGTCCATTACCGCCTCCCGGACAACCGCCCGGTACGCCAGCGTCCTCATCCGGCCCTTCGGCAGCCCCGCATTGTGCGCCAGCGCCTGAAGCCGGTTGTAAACCTGCGTACGTTGCCTCACCAACGACTGTCTGAGACCCAGAACCTCGATCACCCCGGCGCTCTCCGCCGGCCGCCTCCAGATCGCCGGAAACTCCCCGCGCAGCAACAGCCCGAGTATCAGCTCCGAGTCCCGCCGGTCGCTCTTGTGTCTCGAGACCGCCCGCTTCCTTATCAAAACCGGATTGCCGACAAATAGCTCATGACCACTCTCAAAGAGCATCTTCTCGAACCATGCCGCCCGGTTCGAGGCCTCGATCCCGACCACCGCCGGTCCCGGTAAAGTCCCGAAAAACCCCTGGACCGCCTCCCCGTCATGCAACAGATCGACCGTCCCTGTTTCCCCTGTCTCCGTGTCACACCACGCAACCGTTTGCTGGTGTGGATGAAAATCAACTCCGATGTACAATGTCATTGCGGTTTCTCCTGTCAAAGAACGAATCTTTTGTCCAATCTGATTCTATTCCATGACTCGGGAAACCGTCTTTATAACATCAGACCTATCGCTTTTTTGTCGTGCTTCGGCGGACGTCATCACCGGGATAATCTCGCACGTCATAATATCGTCCCAATTTTTCGTCCATTCCGCGAACAGCGAAAAGTCGTCGGTTTCCATCAACTGAAAACAGCGGTCGAGATCCTCGTCGAT
>JAKQII010000180.1 GCA_029557535.1 Acidobacteriota bacterium | reverse complement strand
AAGAACGTTTCCGCCGCCGCCGCCGCATGCTACCGGAGCCGTGCTTCCGTTGCGTGGTGCAGACGGCGTGAGCGTCGAAAAATCGCTGTTGTTGTTGTCGGTGTCCTGACAGCCTCCGTTTGCCCGCGCCTTGCTGTTGTCGTTGCCAGAGGCGGTCGTTGCCGTGCCTTCGAAAAAAATGTTGGTGATCGTTCCCCAGCCAACGGCGTCAAGCACGACACCGGTGTTTACGGCGCCACTCCGCAACGCAAGCCCGCCGGCAGTTCCTGAGAGAGCGCAGGAGCAGGTCGTGTTGTTGTAGATCGCGTTCGGTGTGACTCCGCCGTCGTATGAGTTTGAAGCCACGAGATAGTAGCCGCCGGCCGGAACGATGGTGCTCGTTGTCCACTCGTAGACCAAACGATCGCTGACGCCGGAAGCAGAGCGATAAACGAGTTTGATCCCGTTGAGGTCGGCGGGACCGTTTGAGGTATTCAAGATCTCGATGAACTCGTCATTGTCATTGGTGGAACCGCCGGCCTGAAACTGGCTGATCACAAAATTTGGAGAGACGAACGGGTCCGACTGTTGCGCCGAGACCTTCAATTCGTTGGTCGCGCCAAAGCCGACAAACAGCGTGAGCGCAAGAACGCCCGATAACAAAATCACAAAATACTTCATTAAGACGAACCTTAAAATCAAGTAGCGGCGGAGGGCAAGTCTAGCCGTAACGTAAAGTTTTAGCACAAAAGCACTAAAGCGAAAAACAGAACGACACGCTTACGGAACAAATATGCCGGGTACGGCAGTGTCTCCGGATTGACCGAACAACTGCGAACGAAAACCGATAGTTGATCCGAAGTAGTACCAGACCGCGGTCGACGGACGAAAGACGGCGATGTCGCGAACGCCGTCGCCGTCGAAATCGGCCGCCAGCGGAACGTCGTCTGACAATCCAAACTGCGTAGCGAAAAATCCCGTCGAACTTCTAATTTGATACCAGACACGGTCTGACGGACGAAAAACGCAAAGATCGGCCTTGCCGTCACCGTCGAAGTCGCCCGGATCGGGTCGGTCGCCGGCAACACCGAACTTCTCGATCCGTACCGTTACCGATCCGCTGTTCTCGATGTACCAATTGCCCTCGTTCGGCCGGTAAACTGCGAGGTCGTCCTTTCCGTCGCCGTCAAAATCGGCCGGGACGGGCAGATCGCCCGAAAGTCCAAAGTGCTGAATGCGGACCTGCGAATCCGAAGTTCCGATTATGTACCAATTGCCGTCGGACGGGCGAAAAACCGCGATGTCGGCTTTGCCGTCACCGTCGAAATCGGCGGGAATCGGCTTGTCGTCCGGCAAACCGAAATTCAAGACTCGAACAAATCCGCTGCCGCTTTCGAGCACGAACCAGAGGCGCGTCGACGGACGGAACACCGCAAGATCGCATCGACCGTCGCCGTCAAAATCGGCGTTCACCGGAATGTCGCCGACGCTTCCCCAAAAGCCGTTGATGACTGAAGAATTCGAACTTCCAAGGACCAGAAAGTCGGGCTGATCCGGGGCGTCACTGGGGCGGAAAACGCTCAGATCGGACTTGCCGTCGCCGTCGAAATCGAAAGGCGCTCGGAGCGCGGCCGCTTCACAGTCACAAACCGAACCGTCGGTTACGACCAGATCGTCGATGAACTGGCCGGTTCTGAACGTACCGATGTCGGTTCCGATCCGCCATCTCAACGTTACCGAATTTCCCGCGGCCGATGCTGGAAGGCGCGCTTTTGAGGTGATGAACTCCGCAACCGAATTCGGTCCGCTCCGTCCCGACCAACCGCGCCGGCCGGCCAATGGGTTCGAACAGCAGCTGTCTATGACGCCGTCATAACCGCCCGACAAAAAGACGCCGCCGGCAGTTTCGATATCCGTCCAGTCCCCGTCTCCGATCTTGATCTCGAGGACCGACCCGTCGTAAAGACGGTTTCGGAGGAATGTCGTTTCAAGTTCGTACCAGTTACGGAATTGCAGAATTGCGCTACCGGTTGTCACCTGAATCGCCGGCGAAACAAGTTCGTTCAATCCCACCTGATTCGGATCGGGAGAAAATGCCGAGTTTGGCGGCGATTGGATATGGGTGGTCGAAGTTGTCCAATTGAGCTGCGCACCGGTGGCCGACGTCGTCCAACCCGAGGGCAAGGCGGGCGAGGTCACCGAATCGAAACTCTCGGAAAATGCGACGCGCGGACGTCCCGTCTTGATGACGATCGACGTGTCTTCGAGAGCGTTCCCAGAATCGCTCAGTTGAAAGGACAGGACGAGATCGTCACCGCAGTTCAGATCGGCTGAAGCGGTGAAGGTGAACGGCCGTGAGACGCCCGGCCCGTTGGCAGGCATCATTCCGTAATTCTGCGCCGGGCCAGGGTTGAGAACACCGCCGGTCGGAAGCAGGGTCGCCGTGAGATCTGACGCGTCCGCGGCGCCGGTGTTGCGGAGTGCGACGTCGATCGTAACCGTTTCTCCGGGTTCGATCGACTTGTTTACGGCACAGCTTTCGGCCGCTAGAACGTAGCCTGCGTTCTGCAGAAGCGCGACCGGGACCAGCGCAAAATTCTCGATGACCGAACCCGATCCGGGAAGCGTGAGAGTCCGAGTTTCGGTCCGATATCCTTGTGCCGACGCCGAAACCGCAACATTGCCTCCGGGTGAAACATAGAGATTCGAATAAGCGCCGGTTTGGTCGGTCGATCTCGAATAAGCCGAGTCGACCGCAACGGTCGCACCCTGGATCGGTGCGTTGCTGATCGCGTCGGTCACGTTGCCGCCCAACGAGACCCGGGGAGCGTCATCGCACTCAGTGAACCGGAACCTTCCGATCCTAGTGAGCCAGCCAAAATCGCTCGTTTCCTGGCTTTCAAGCGTGAAATACTCGTTCGTCGCCCAAAAATCGCAATCGTTGACCGGATCGACGGCGAGTCCGCTGTAGTCTCCCCATCGGAAACCGAACGCTTTCTGAACGCCGCTGCCGACTATCAATTCGCTCTCCGGCCGTAGCGTTCCCGCCGGATCGAGCGGTGTCCGACCGGTGTAGACAATCGACGGCTGCTTCTTCTCGTTGCTCGTGCTGTACGCGACGGCCATGTCGCCGCGGTGGTCCATTGCCGCCGCGCCCATGAAGCGGGACGTCTCGGCCGATCCGACGGTAACGGCTTGGTTGACGGCAAACGCCGACCCCGGTGAACTCCGACGCAGTTCATAAAGTCTTACGCCGGCGCGGTAGGTCTGGTCCGACGGCGTGACGCGAACCGTCTGATTGAAGACGAGCGAATCGAATTCGCCAGAATTTCGATAGGCGACGCGATACATCAAGCGGTCACTCTGAGAATCGAGCTTTTCACCGGGAGTCGGCTGCGCGATGTCGTCGCGCCCGATTGGACTGGTCGGATCGAACGAGGGAACGTTGATCGGACTTTCAGCCATTTCCGCGAATGTGGAATTCTCCGGAACTGCAAAGTCAGGACTTAATTCAAATAGCCGGATCGAATCGTTCGCTTCGCCGTACTCCGTCGCGGTGTATCCGACGAATATGCCGGGAGAGCCATTCGGCGGCGGACGCAGGCCGTCGATGTCTGCCGGGAGCAGACCGCCGATCCGCAGTGTGGTCGGTGACGCCAGGTCGAAATAAATGTAACCCGCATCCGGGTCGCCGCTGAGCAGTTTCTGCCTATCGAAGGCAAAAACACCGCTTCCGGCGTAGTCGCCTCCAAGAAACTCATCCGTCGACATGAAGTAAGCGTCGCTCCAAACACCAAGCTTCGCGTAATCATTCAGCTTCACGTTCGGCATCACGAATTCGTAAAGATAGTATTCGCCCGACGGATCGGACGTCCTAGAAACCGCGACCATCTGTCTGAAAGGCGGCGCTTGCGTGCAGAACTGGCTGAGAATCCATCGATCCGAAAGCGGATCAAACAGAACGTTCGGATCGCCGTCGTTTCGTGCCGAGCAAGGCGTGCCGAGCGGCGCGAAGAGCGTGCTCATCTTGAACGGAGGCGTCAACGCGTTTCCAGACTTATCGAAAACACGAACGAGCAGATTGACAGCTTGAACGTAATGTCCGAACCCGACGTCGCCGACGGTGTCCGGCGGCAATACCCGGAAACCGTAGGCCGCTGCATTGTCGTCCGAATTCAATCCCTCGAAAGACAGCGACGGACCCGGTACGGGAAGACCCAGGAACAAACCCAAGGAAGGGGCAGGATCAGGGAAGACTCCTTCGACCTGTTTTCGGAAGGGTATCCTGTTCGGAACCTCCCGCGATTTCTCGTCGGCGGTCCTCTTTGACGAATTCGTCCCGTCCGGAACGGCCGGTTCGAAACTTGAAACCGGCCTCGAAACCGCGATCGCAGACGGACGCCCAAAGACCGGTCTAAGCTCGTTGTAATGCCTCTTCGAACCACCGGTTTCAGCCCACGGGACAACAAGCAGAGAAACCGATAATCCGCCGATCAAAAAGACAATCAATCGTACCCAACTCATATTCTCGGACTGATCCCAAGAATATCACCGAAACTGCCTTTGGGCCTAGATGCGCATAATTACAAAAAAGACTTGAATGGTTGAACATTTTTGTTATATTCTTCCAACGTGTCTGTCGCTCGGCAAACACGCTCCTGCCAAAGTTTGCATTTCGTTCTTTGGCCGAATCAAGACCGTCCAATTAAGCTTCTTCCGTCACGCCCAAGTGCATCTTGCGCGTTTGAATCACGTACCGATATGTCCAGCACGCGAATTTTCAGAACCGCTCTTTCTATCTTTTTGACCTTCGCGATCTTTGCGATCGCTTTCAACGAATCAACCCGACCGATCAATGCCGCAGGCGTGATCTCGGGCACCGTTTACCACGATTACAACATGAACGGTGTTCGCGACACTGTCGCTACCGAACCGAACTATGCAGTCGATGCCGGCGTTCCGGGCGTCACCGTCACGGTGATCGCCTCCAACGGCGCGACGAAGAGCACGACGACGGCCGCCAACGGTACGTACAGCATTGACACGTCCGCCGCACCCGCGCTTCCTTCCGGTCCATATCGGGTTGAGTTCACGAGCCTGCCCGGCGGCTACTACCCGAGTTCCGTCGGAACCAACAATGCGACAACGGTCAGATTCACCGACGGTCCCGCGTCCGGCATCGATCTCGGAATACTCGAGCCCCGGGAGTACAGCCAGAACATTCCTTTCTTGATGACCCAGGTTTTCAATGTTGGACTCGGTGGCGCGGTCGAAACGATCGTCCGCTTTCCTTACAACTACGCGGATGAGCTCGACGGGCGACTCGACAGCATCGATCCGACAAGTTGGACCACCGCGCCTTCGAGAACTTCTGTCCTTAATCCGACCGGTCTCGCATATGTCGACGATGTCGGTGCTACTTTCGGTCTGACCTGGAACAACCGCACGAACCGCGCATATGCTGCGGCGTATCTCAAACGCGGCGCCCGCTTTGGCGATCTTTCGAGCGAAAGCACCGGCGCGATCTACATGATTTCGGATGCGACGGGCGCGACCCCGACGCCCAGTCTTTACGTCGACCTCAATTCGGTATTCGGTGCCGGCACCGCTGGCGCGAATACGCATCCGGTTGCGTCAACGAGCGATTGGTCGGCCGACAACGCCACAATCGCGGAAGTTGGGAAACGAGCGCTCGGCGGCCTTAAGCTTTCCGCAGACGGTTCTTTTCTGTATACGGTGAACCTCGCAGACAAGCGCCTTTACAGGATTCCGACCAGCGGAACACTGAACTCAACAACGATCACCCGATTCGACATTCCGACCACGGGCCTCACGACCGGCGGCGGAACCTGCGCGGCGGCGGACGTCCGCCCGTTCGGATTGGGACGGGACTCGTCAGGTCAGATCTATGTCGGCGGAGTCTGCTCGGCCGAGTCAGAAGCCACGAACACCAAGATTCACGCATTCGTCTGGCGGTTTGACGGCGCGAGCTTCAGTCTTGTCGCCAACCAAAGCCTGACGTTCACGCGTTATGCTGCCGTGGCCGAGGATCGAAGCTGGCAGCGCTGGCAAAGCACGACCGGATCGATCGCACAGCCGGAACCGATGTTGACCGATATTGAGTTCAACGGAAACGACATGATTCTCGGATTCCGCGACCGTTATGGCGATCAGGTCGTATTCCCTGACTTTACCCGAGGATACGGCGACATCATGCGGGCCTGCTACAACGGCAGCACATGGGATTTCGAAAACAACGGAACTTGCGGCGGGGTGACCGCCGGCGGACCGGGGACGAACGAAGGTCCGGGTGGCGGAGAATACTATTCCGATCTGAACGGCGATGCACGTGAAGAAGGCGGTTGGGGAGGACTGGTTCAGGTTCCCGGATTCGATCACGTCGTATCAACGTTCTACGATCCGGTCAGTTACAACTCGGCCGGTACCCGGGTCACCAATTACTACACCGGCGGCGTTCAGCGATATAGCAATTCCACCGGCGGAATGCTCGGCGCCTACGATGTTTATCTCGATGCCGATCTCGGAAACTTCGGGAAAGCCAATGGTAGCGGTGACGTCGAAGTCCTGAACGACGAGGCGCCCGTTCAGATCGGAAACCGTGTCTGGAATGATGCCGACACGGACGGCGTCCAGGACGGCAACGAATCGGGCATACAGAATGTGACGGTACAGCTTTGGGAAGACACCGACAACGACAATTCCGCCGATACGCTTGTCGGCACCGCGACGACCGATGCCAATGGGAACTACATTTTCGGGGGACCGTCGAATTCGAATATGAACCAGCAGCCTTGCGGTTCCGTCGATGTGCGCGTCGCCGCCTCCGCCGATGACGCCGAACAGAACATGGGATCCAACACGGTCAGCATCACCAGCCCGGATCTCGAGCTTTCTGCCGACGGCACGACGGTCCAGCAGGTCGGAATGCGATGGAACTCGATTTCGATCCCGCAGGGCGCGACGATCTCTTCCGCCTACATCGAATTCGACCCGAGATCGCAAACCGGATCGACCGGAGCCGGTTCTCCGACGATCGTATTTCGCGGGCAAGCGGCCGACAACGCGGCCGCATTCACGACCGGTGCGTCGAATATCAGCAGCCGAACCAAAACAACCGCATCGGCAAGTTGGTCGCCTGGCACCTGGACAGTCGGAACGCTTTACCAGACGGGTGATCTCTCGGCGGTAATTCAGGAGATCGTCAATCGCCCGGGCTGGTCGAGCGGAAACTCGCTGGCAATCATTACAGACAGCGGGGTCGCGAACAACTTCCGTCGCGCGAATTCGTGGAATGGGAACGCGGCAACCGCTCCCCGGTTGGTGGTCAACTATTCCTGCAACGCTCCGTTAAAGCAGGGCCGAAGATACGAAGTCCGCATTCCTTCATCGAACTTTGGATCCGGTCAGCCGCTCGAGGGCTACAGCAATTCGCCGGCCAATAATGACGGCACCGCCAACGGAGATTCACGCGACTCTGACGGAACGCCTTTTCTCGGCGGAGTTTACGTCTCGTTGCTGACCGGTTCGGCCGGACAGAACGATCACACGTATGACTTCGGATTCTATCTGGCGCCGACGGCCGCAAACGTTTCGGTCGGCGGTCAGGTGTTGACGAAAGAAGGAAACGGAATCAGAAATGCGGTCGTACGGCTGACCGAAGCGGACGGAACGTCGCGTTCAGTTACGACCGGCGCTTTCGGAAGATACATATTCCGAGATGTCCAGGTCGGACAGCCCGTAGTCATCAGTGTTTCGGCAAAGCGCTTTGTATTCAGTCCGGGTGCGAGAGTCATCGATCTCGAGGACAATGCGCTGGAAATCGATTTCTACGGCAGTTCTCGGTAAGGCGTGATATTTCAGATGAAGAAGGCGGTCGAGTTTTCGGTCGTCTTCTTTTTGTTTGCGTTTGCGGAAGCTGTTCTTCGGGATCTCGATATGAGAATCAATCAAACTCCAAGCATCCGTTTCAGCAACGTCTCTATCCCGTACCGTTTGTAATAATCCGATCGCTGCTGCGCAAGCGCCGTCAGTTTTTGTCCGGTGAATCGATGAACGTCGGCAAATTTCGGATGTGCGGCAAGCTTGTCGAGTATCTTCCGGAGCGCCTCCATGACGCCCGCAACGAACATATTTGCCGACGGCATCTCGGCGACGGAGATCCTGCCTTTTTCGTAGTCGAGCGACATTAGGAACGGGAAGTCCGCGCAAATTTCCATGCATGACTTCTGGTATGCACCGGCAAAATTCAGTCTTGCCAACGATAAAGCACGATCGGCGGTCCCGAGAAGCTCACCCAAGAGCTTGAGAAGAAGTTTCGCTTCCTCAGGAGAAAGCGATTTCTGTTTTGCCTTCGCCTCGACGCGATTCGAAAACTCGAACGGGAGATTCGGGAGAGATGTCTTTCCCGGTTGCTGAACCGGTTCAGGGATAGAGTGAACCCCGTTTCTGTTTGCAAAAATATCGACCGGCGCCGGGGAGCCGTTTGTCGTCGCAGACACTTTTGGCGTCTGAACGTTCTTCACTTCGCCGAAGATCTCCGCAACGGGTTCAGTCTCGGCGACATTCTGAAAAACGTTGACGATCCCGCCCGGTTCGCGCGATCTGATCAGGATCCGCTGCAGGGCTTCCTCGCCTTCCGCAACTCTCCCCGCGATCTGGTCGTACTCGCGCACTCGCATTTGGTTCTCGGCCGAAAGAAATACGTCGGCCTCGTAACCGCTGAGTTCGATCCGAACCCTTCCGGCGAACCGGCGGCGACGCAGATATCGGATCAACGCCGGCACGTTGACAAATGACGTATCGAGATTTTCGTATATCGGACGGCTCTTCATTTTGTTACGAAAACGACTTCAAGTTTGGTCTTTGAGAACACCTTCGTCGGAAGTAAAAAATACTAATTACCAGTCGTTTCCATTGCAACTTTCGCCGAATTCGGTCAAAATTCGCACAGTTCACACCAAGACACGCCAGAATCTACAACAATATGAATCTTTTTCGGACAAAATCCATTTCACAGATTCAGTCGGACGCGGCTGCCGGACTCAGCGATCACGATCACGACGGCGGCGGTTTGCGCAGGACGCTCGGCCAGTTTGACCTGACGCTGATGGGCATCGCGGCGATTATCGGCGCCGGCATTTTCGCAATGGTCGGAAAGGCGTCGTACGACGGCGGACCGGCGGTCGTATTTCTGTTCGTTTTCACGGCGATCGCCTGCGCATTCTCGGCACTGTGCTATGCCGAATTTGCCGCGCGTATCCCGGTTGCCGGGTCCGCTTACACGTATTCCTATGCAAGTTTGGGCGAGCTGATCGCGTGGATCATCGGGTGGGATCTGATCGTCGAGTATGCGATCGGAAATATCGCCGTCGCGATTTCTTGGAGCGACTATTTCACCGGTCTGTTGAGCGGCTACGGGATCAACATTCCGGCGTACTTCACGATGGACTTCCTGACCGCCAAGCGCGGCTTCGCGACGGTTGCGGAGGCGATTGCCGGCGGAACCACGTTCGAGGCGATCAAAGAGGGATGCAGCGCCGCCGACGCCGCGATCAGCTGCGTCCAGGTCGATGCTTACACAGCTTGGTTGACGGCCCCGACGATCGGCAGCATTCACGTCGTCATGGACCTCCCGGCGCTTCTGATCACGTTCGGTATCACATCGCTCGTATTCATCGGAATCCGCGAGTCGAAGTGGGCCGGCAACGCGATGACGATCCTCAAGATCGGAATTATCCTGATGGTGATCTTCCTCGGTCTGTTTTACGTCAATCCGGCAAACTGGTCGCCGTTTGCGCCGAACGGATTCACCGGCGTGATGAAAGGGGTGTCGGCGGTCTTCTTCGCGTACATCGGTTTTGACGCGCTCTCGACAACCGCCGAAGAGTGCAAGGATCCGCACCGCGACCTGCCGCGTGCGATGATGTACTCGCTGATCATCTGCACCATCTTGTACTGTTCGCTGGCTTTGGTCCTGACCGGAATGGTCTCGTACACGAAACTCAACGTCGGCGATCCGCTCGCGTTCGTTTTCGGCATCGAAGGCGCCAAAATTCAGTGGGTCGCAGGTGTGATCGCGATCAGCGCCGTGATTGCCTTGGCAACGGTCTTCCTGGTTTTCCAGATCGGGCAGCCGAGACTTTGGATGGCCATGAGCCGCGACGGCCTTCTGCCGAAGAAGTTCTCGTCGATCCATCCGAAATTCAAGACACCGTGGTTCGCGACGATCATCACCGGGCTCGTCGTCGCCATTCCGGCGCTCTTCATGAATCTGACCGAGGTGACGGATCTGGCAAGTATCGGGACCCTGTTCGCGTTCCTCGTCGTCTGCGCGGGAGTACTGTTCAAGGACAAAGAGTTTGGTCGGGAGAACCGATATGTGCCCTATATCAACGGGCAGCTGATCGTTCCCGTGCTGCTTCTGATCGCGTTCGGCGCTCTTTATGTTATGAACGGCGAAGCGGTCTCCAACTTCTTCAAGATCGTACCCGCGGAAGGAGAAACCGCCTGGACGGCGTTCAGCCACAAGATCCCGATGATCGTGTTCGTGCTGCTGGCGATCTATTTGGGGATCATGTCGTTTGTCAAGAAACTGACATTGATCCCGGTGATCGGTTTGCTTCTGTGCGCTTATTTGATGACGGAACTCGGTGTCACCAACTGGATGCGGTTTGCGGTCTGGATGCTTGCCGGACTCTCGATCTATTTCGGTTTCGGCTACATTCACAGCAACCTTGGAGCCGGAGAAGGACGGAAGCGCACGCCGACGCTTGTCGTCGCATCCTTGGGATTCATGGTATCGGCCCTCGGACTTGCCGTCTCGGCATTCACGTTCGTGGCGGATCTGATCATCTGGATGTTCCCTTCGCTGACGCGCGAGTCGATTCTGACGTTTGAGGTCGGGATGTTCGTCGTCGGCTTGGTTGTCGGTGTGGTTGGAGTCTTCATGGAACAGAAATCAAAGAAGGTGGTCGCCGATTGACCGCCTGGTTTTCGCCGCGGCTGATCTGAACCAAATTGAAGGACGGCTTTCGAGTCGTCCCTTTTTCTTTGAGAATTTACAAATCTTTACGTTCCGAGAATAACCAAACCGTCCGGTTTCGCGTCTTATACCCAGATTCGCTTGAATTCAAAAACCTAAGGAGCAATTTTGAAATGAGAAAGGTAGTGCTTTTGGCGATGCTCGTTTGCGTCGCGGCGATTTCGGCGGCGGCTCAGAAGTCGACGGACTTCTCGGGAAGCTGGGATCTTGACGTCTCGAAATCGAAACTCGACGAGCGCGCGCGCATCGAGTCGATGACGATGACCGTCAAGCAGACCGACAAGGACATCACTGTCGAAACTGCGACGAAACGGCTTCCTCCTCCGGCTGATGCCACGGGCGGCGGTGGCGGCGGACGCGGAATGGGGGGACGCGGAGGCTTCGGCGGCGGCGACGGCAAATATACGTACACGCTTGACGGCAAGGAATCGAAGATCTCGCAGGAAGGCCCGATGGGCGCGGTCCCGGTTACGCTCAAGGCAATGGTCGAGGAAGGAAAGCTCAGGCTCAGCCAGTCGCGAACCTTCAGCACCCAAATGGGCGAAATGACGATGACGACCAAGGAGACCTGGACGCTTTCCGAAGACGGAAAAACACTGACGATGAAGCGCGACACCGAATCGCCGCGCGGAACGAATTCGACCGAGTTGGTTTTCAACAAGAAGTAACTATCCGACTACTTCTCAACTCAAGGGGCCGATGAGGCCCCTTTTTTACTTAGAATCAATGATTCGTTTCAGTTCTTCTGCCTTCTTCGGATCCTTCGTAATCAAGATATCGTAAACGACTCCCGCCGACTTCCCGTCGCCCTTCTTTGCATGGGACTTCGCGAGTTCGAATTGTGCGTCGACGTTATCCGGGGCAATTCGGGTTGCCTCGGTCAGGTACGTGATCGCGGTATCATATTCCTTTAGCTCCTCGTTGACGACGCCGAGATAAAAGCAAACGTCAAACGATTTCGACCCTGACTTGTAAACTTCGAAGAGGATGCTTTCAGCCTCTATCAGGTTTCCGGTCGCGACGAGCGTCTTTCCTAAAAGGATTCGGTTCGGGACAGTGGGTCCCCCATTCAGGCGGCGCAGAAGCCGAAGACCTTCATCGTAACGCTTCGAGGCGTAAAGCAATTCTCCCAAATCATAGATCACCAGTTGATCGTTCGGAGCGAACCTGAGCGCCTGTCTGAGTTTCTGCTCCGCTGCTTCCAGATTCAGATTGAGCGACCGTTGGTAAAGTTCGGACGCGATTCTTTGTCGCTCCGACACGGTCATCGCCGCGATCTCGGCATCGGTGAACTCATCATTCGCTCCGTTGGAGGTGTGGGACGGAAAATGAAGTTTTGCGACCTCGACTTCGCTGTTTCCTTGATTTACCGGCGATCCCGTAAAGATCGCGCCAAGCATCGGGATCAGGGCCGTCAGGAGGACCATGATGACCACGAACGGCGTGCTCGAACCGAGCGTTTCCGCGTCGGATTCCGCCTGACTCAATTTGAGTGAGAGCTGTCCGGCCCGCATCCGTATGTCAGACCGCTTCTTGGCGACGAGCTCCGTCTTTGAGCGAAGTGTTACCAGCAGGCGTTCGATGTCGCGTTCGACGATTCGGCGCCGGTCCGCAAACACCATCTCGTTCCGGTTTCGCTCCGTCTCCGGAATCTCTGCGGACGCGTCGAACTCAAATTTGCGTTCGATCTCTTCGCGCCAATCGATGAGAAGTTCACGTTCATCGTCGTCGAATTCGTCGATCAGATCCACTGCTTCGCGCGTCACGTCGAGCGCCGAGACTATTCCGTGATCCTTTGACCGCTTGATGATCTTCGTTCCGACACCGCGGATGTTCGCGTCGGCGATCTTGTGCGCCGCGAGATGTCTGTCCAACTTGTATGACATCACCTGATCTGAGATTCGGCGCATGCGTTCACGAACCTGTCGCCGGATCTCGTGATGTTCCTCGACCCGGTCGCGCAAGAGGTCGTAATCCTCGTTCAGCCTGTCCTCTTTGGTCAGCTTCGACCAGTCGCTTTCAAGTTTTTTCCAAGCGAGCTGCGCATCGTACAGTTGCGATTCCAGATCGTCGCGAATCGGCCGATCGAGGTTATGGCTCATCACGAGGAACGTGATCATCGCGATCGCACCGACAAAGAAGCCGACTCCGGGCCCTCCGACGATGGTTAACACCGTCACGAGAGCGAATTGCCAGAGCAGGAAATTTACATGCCGTTTCTTGATCTTCTTTCTACCATCAACGGTCGCTTCGGATGGTACGGTTGCCATCCCGGCCGAATGTGAAGGCAGCGCTGGCAAATGGCCCGGTAATTCGATCGTTGAAAGCAATTTCTCGACGGTGAAAATGTCGAATGAGTTTTCGGAACCGCCTTTCTGAGTACCGAGAAACGGAAACAGCATCAATCCGGTTCGTTCTTCGATCGAACACCACGGACACGCTTTGAGCTGATCGTAATAGTAGTGTCCGCCATGTGCGGCGCACTGGGTCAGGCTATTTCCGAGATCCTCAAGTGCCTCGATCCACTCGCGGGGTTCGGGACGTTCTTCCATCAGAAAGGCGCGTTCGAACATCATCGCGATACGCGTCGGGACGGCTGAAAGCGATAAGGTCCCCGGGGGCTGCTTTACGTTCGTGATCGCCTGGTTGTTGCCATACGCGAAGCGGCGTTCGCGGATGCAGTCTTCAAGTGACTTGTCCTCTTTTCCGAGATAGTTACCGGCAAACGGGTGCCGGCCGAGAAAAAGCAATTGAAAAATGATGACCGCAAGTCCGAAATTGTCGTGATTCGGTTCGCGTTCGATCTCCGAAAGATCGATTCCCTGAAGTTCCGGCGCCAGATGCGTCGCGACGCCGACCTCACAGCGGTAACGCTTATCGTCGGTTTTGATGCTGTAGCTGTCGCAATCGATGAGCTTCACCGTACCGTCGGCGAGGACAACGCAGTTACCGTGATTGACGTCGCCCATGACATGGCCGTGACGATGAAGATTGTGGAATGCCCGCGCGACGTTCGCCGCCGCGTGGACGAGAAACTGCCAGGTCGCGTCCGGAAAATGCACTCGCCGGCTCTTGAGCGAATAGAGTTCATGGATCTCCTTCGCGCGAACGTTCGGCATCAGGAACCCGACGACCCGTCCGTCCGGCGCATCGTGGAGCGTATCGACGATCCACGCCGCCACTTTCAATAGCTGTTCATTCGAATTCGCCGCCATCCAACGGAGCTTCGCCGCTTTGTCGTCATCGACCGGTTCGTGGTAGATCTTGGCGACGATCGACAGATCTTCCGGGCAGTAAAAGACCGTTCCCTCGCCGCCCCGACCGAGCGGCTGGTTGATCCTGTAGGATGTTCCCTTGCTGTCAAAATATGCCGGCATGAGAATTCACTGAGCCCGCGACGCAAGGATTATCGTCTTGTCGTCGTCGGTCTTCTCGTTGAGCTTCGGCGACGAGAGAAACGCCTCGAGCTTTTCATTGAGCCGTTCGGGCGTGCCGTTTGGATTGCGCAGCGGCGCGATCATCGGTTTGAGAAATGGCTCGTGCGGACGGTTCGACTGGTAATCGACCGCGACCGCGTAAATTCCGTCCGAAAACAGAACGACGTCCTCGATCCGGGCGTCGATCAGCGCAAAGCGGACCGCGCCTTCCGCGAAATCGTCGGTCACGAACTCGGTGACATTGACATATTCGGAATCCTGCGGCGGGATCGCAAATTCAAAGCTCTCGACTTCGCCGGTCAGGCTGTAAACCGCTCCGCCGTCGCCGACCTGAAAGAAGGCGGCAACATCATCGCCGACAACGGTGCCGATCACGGTCGACGCATATTCGCGGATCTCCTTTCCGGATTCCGACGCCAATCCCGCAATCCTGTTTCGCAAGAAGCCGACCCACAACTTCCCGAACTCAAGGTTGAGCGACCGGACGGAAGCATTCTTCGTATTGAGAAAATCAACAACCGTGTCGCGAAACAGCGAACACGCCGCTTCAGCACCGTGCTGCCCGGCGGTCGTCGAGCCGGCACCGTCGGCAACGACCGCGATCAGAACATCGCCGCTCGGCGTCGCCACCGACTCGCACAAGAAACGGTCCTGACATTCAGTCGACTGATTCTGGTGCGCCGATCCGGTTACGGACGCGTATGCGAATCTCCAGTCGTTCATCAAACTTCGGACCAGCCGTACGGCCTGTAATCAGGTATCGGGACCGAGTCTCCCGGGTTCGAACGTGAAACGTTTTTGAGCGAGGCCGAAAGCCAGAGAAAGAACTCGCGGAAGCGTACACCCGACAATCGCATCGGTTCGCGCACCGAGATCTGGCTCAAAACGTTAAAATCGGCATCTCGCGTTCCGAGCGCGAAGAAGGAGAAAGATTTGCTCTCTTCGCCTGCGCGAACGACCTGCGGCAGTCGCGACCAGTTGTCGGTCGGCGCGCCGTCGGTGATCAGAAAGATCCACGGACGGAAGAGCTTGATCCCGTTCTCGCGAAGCACTTTCTTGCGATCCTTCAAGAGACCGAGCCCGCGTTCGACGGCGCCTCCGAGCGGTGTGTCGCCGGCCGCCTTAAGCTGACGCGGACGGTACATATCGGCGGTCGTAAAATCCTGGATCACCGTGACCGGCCCGAATGTAATGACCGCGATCTCAACACGTTTGAGAGCTAGCGAGTCATTGAAGATCTCATCGCGAAATGCCTGAAGACCGTCGTTAAGTTCCTGAATCGAATTGCCTTCCATTGATCCGGAGGTATCGAGAAGAAGGATGCAAGGGCAACGCGGTTCGGGATTTTCAGCGAATTCCGCTGCGGCGAACGGTTCCTGTTCGTCGTAGTTGTAAGTGTAATCTCCCATAAAACCATTCCATCAATTTGTGAGAGTATGATAGTTCTTTTGAACTTCCGTAAGCAATATTTTTCGGGTTCGGAGCCGATGGTTCGGAGACTTCCGACGTATCGCTGCGCTTCTCGTTCCGCTTGCAGTTTTCAATCGATTGACAGATGATTGTGACAGTTTTCCGGTATGCAAAAGCGCCAGATCAACTGTGTCGGGATCGTCGTCAAACCCAACGACGACAAAGCTTGGAGGACCGCGAGCGAGCTCTCCGTTTGGCTCAAACATAAAGGGATCAGCTCGGTCGGCGAACCGCGCGCCCGCGAAGAACTTGGCGGTATCGACGCGGTCGACAGCGATCGTTTCAAATCCGACGTTGATCTGATCGTCGTCCTTGGCGGCGACGGCACGATACTCTCCGCCGCACGCGTGATCGGGGATCGTGACGTCATCGTTCTAGGCATCAACTACGGCAGTCTCGGATATTTGACCGAGTTCAGGATCGAGGAAATGTTCTCGGCGCTCGACGAGGTTCTTTCGGGCAATTACGAAGTCGATGCGCGGGTGATGCTCGATGTCGAACATTGGCGCGATGGAAACCGATTGGCCGCCGGGCGCGTATTAAACGACGTTGTCATCAACAAGGCGGTTCTTGCTCGCATCATCGAGGTCGAAGTCAATCTGAACAACCTGTTCGTCAATGCTTTTCGTGCTGACGGCCTGATCGTCTCGACACCGACCGGTTCGACTGCTTACAACCTTTCGGCCGGCGGTCCGATCGTTTATCCGACGATGGACGCTGTTATTCTGACGCCGATCTGCCCGTTCACGCTGACGAACAGACCGATCGTGATGCCGGATACTGCCGAGATCAACATGAAATTGAAGAACGAGAGCGACGGCGTGGTGCTGACGCTCGACGGACAGGTCGGCTACCAGATGCAGATCGGAGACGTCGTTAAGATCCGAAAGAGTTCTACGACCTTCAATCTTGTCCGACCGCCAACCCGAAACTATTTCGATGTTCTGCGGAACAAACTGAAATGGGGAAGATGAGACCATTTGCGATTGCGGATTTGGGATTTTGGATTTCGGACGTTCGGAGTTCCGCCTTCAGGCGGCCCGTGCATTTTTGAGTTGGGAGTTCCGATTGGAATCTTGGAATCGCTGGAATCTTGGAATAGTTGGAATCTTGGAATTTAGAATGCTTGAGAAAATGAAAAACAACCGCTTTCGAATCGCAGCCGTGTTCATGCTGCTTGTTACCTTTGCAATTTCGACGCTCGCTCAGAGCAAGGCCTTCGACACGAGCCGCATGGACACGTCCATCGATGCTTGTGAAGACTTCTTTGGCTACGCCAACGGAACCTGGGTGAAGAAAACCGAGATACCGCCCGCGTTTTCACGTTGGGGAACCTTCAATATTCTCGCTGACAACAATCAGGCGATCCTGAAGGACATTCTTGAACGCGCCGCGAAAACCAGGTCGCCGAAAGGAAGCGACGCGCAGTTGATCGGCGACATGTACTCGTCCTGCATGGACGAGGCAGCGATCGAGAAAGCTGATTCCAAGCCGCTGATGTCCCGGTTGAAAATGATCGACTCGATCAAGACGCCGCAGGAAATTCCGGCATTGATCGCTTCGTTTCATCAGATCGGCGTGCCGATGTTCTTCGGCTTCGGAGCCGGCCCCGATCTGAAAAACAGCTCGATGAACATGGCGAATGCCAGTCAGGGCGGACTTGCGCTATCGAACCGCGATTTTTATGACAACAAGGACGCGAAATCGGTTGAGATCCGAGAAAAATTCGTCGCTTATATGACGAACATGTTCAAACTTCTCGGCGACTCTCCGGAAACCGCGGCCGCGAACGCCAAGGCGTCGATGGCCGTTCAGATGCGTCTCGCAATGGCTTCGAAGCGACCCGTCGAACTGCGAAATCCGGATGCCCGCTACAACAAGATCAAGACATCCGACGCCAATGCGATCACGACGAATCTTTCGTGGGAGAAATACATGACGGCGCGCGGCGTCACACCGGTCAACGAGATCAACTTCGGCCAGCCTGATTTCTTTAAGGAATTCAACAATATGCTGACCGACCAGCCACTGAACGACCTCAAGGCGTACATGCGGTTCATGGTCGTCAACTCATCGGCGTCACGTCTTTCAAAGCGCTTCGTCGACGAGAACTTCGACTTCTATTCACGCACGCTGCAAGGAACGAAGGAACAGCAACCGCGTTGGAAACGCTGCGTCGGCACCGTCGACGGCACACTCGGCGAAGCACTCGGGATGGAGTATGTGAAAGACAACTTCAAGCCCGAAACGAAGAAACGCGCCGACGAGATGATCGACCAGTTGTTCATTGCCATGGGACAGCGGATCGATGCGCTCGCGTGGATGAGCGCCGAAACGAAGGTCCAGGCGAAGAAAAAGCTCGGTACGTTCAAGAAGAAGATCGGTTATCCGGATAAACTGCGCGGCTACGCGGGACTTTCTCTAAGCCGCAAATCGTACTTCGAGAACGCGGCAAACGTCTCGGCTTTCAACGTCAAACGCAATCTTGCCGACATCAACAAGCCGGTTGATCGCACCCGTTGGGGATTCTCGACGCCGACGATCAACGCTTCGTACAATCCGATCAACAACGAGATCACATTCCCGGCCGGAATCCTGCAACCTCCGTTCTTCAGTTTCACTGCTGACGACGCGATCAACTATGGCGGCATCGGCGGCGTGATCGGCCACGAGATCTCGCATGGCTTCGACGATTCAGGAAGCCGGTTCGACTCGGAAGGAAATCTCAAAATGTGGTGGACGCCGGACGACCGAAAGAGTTTTGAGGAACGCGCCGACTGTGTCGTTGACCAGTTCAACAAGTACGAGGTTCAGCCGAATACGTTCATCAACGGACGCCTGACGCTCGGTGAGAACATCGGCGACCTGGGCGGTCTCGAGGTTTCGTACACTGCTTTCCAGAATTCGATGAAGGGCAAGCAGCGTCCGGCGAATATCGACGGGTTCACTCCGGAACAGCGCTTTTTCCTCGGCTGGGCTCAGGTTTGGGCGACGAAATCAACGCCCGAATTCGAGATCAATCAAACGAAAACCGATCCGCACGCGAACGCCCGCTATCGCGTCAACGGACCGCTTTCGAACATGAACGAGTTCGCGCAGGCGTTCGGTTGCAAGCTGCCGAACAAGATGGTTCGCCAGAAGCAGTGCGAGATCTGGTAGGGCGATTTTGGATTTTTGATTTTGGAGTTTGGATTGGAGTCGTCTTCGGGCGACTCCTTTCTATTTCGGATTTCGGATTTTGGATTGCGCGCGTCGGTTTATCAACTCTCAATTCTCCACTTTCAAGTACTTGGTTTTTATGCAAGCATTCACGTATGACTGCCGGAAGAACGCTTTACTTGATCAGGCTTCTGCATACGGTTGTGTGGCTTTTGTTCGTCGCCTGCATCATCGGGATTCCGCTGTTCGCGTGGTTGGGAATGTTTCAGGTGTCGTTCGCGCTGATCGTGGCCGTCACGGTGGAAGTGATCGTTCTCGCGATCAACCGCATGCGATGTCCGCTGACGGATGTCGCCGCGAGATACACGGACGATCGCGCGGACAACTTCGACATCTTCTTGCCGCTCGCCGTGGCGCGTTACAATAAGCACATCTTCGGCCCGCTGTTCTTGGTCGGGACATTATTTACCCTGTTTCGCTGGGCGGGCAGTGATTGATGCCGCACCGAAGCGGCGACGGAGTTAGCAGCTCGCTGAATCACGATGTCGAGGCCGCTCGCTGTTTTTTTGGATACTTGAGAATGCGGGCAATCCGCGGGAAGGTTCCCGATTATGATGACGTTTGACGAGGTCGCAAAACGGGGCGATTGGCGACCGATCTACGGATGTCCGGGCAGATTCGTGTTGCGCGGTGTGTCGTCGCACACGGACATTTTCGAACTTCTGGGATCGGAGATTGAGGTACAGAAGTTTGACCGATCAAATGCGAAGGACACGGCTTTCGTTGCCCGGCTAGACGACGGCGGATTGATCTCTTACTCCCG
>JAKQII010000173.1 GCA_029557535.1 Acidobacteriota bacterium | reverse complement strand
CTTTTAACCATTGGGTCCCAGGTTCGAGTCCTGGTCGGATCACCATTAATTTCAATAACTTAGGGCAACCGTGATGGTTGCCCTATTTGCTTTTGAGAGCCAATTTAGTGCCAAACTTCTTACTAAGCGCGAAGCCGTCCTGCAGACACAGGTCCGTGTCGGAATGAAATCTTGAGAATATTCAATGGAAATTCGGTTTTGCGGAGATTTTTCCGCAAGAATTAACTCACGGGAACTCATCACTTTCCAATCAGTCGAGTGATGGCGCCGGTCGCCTGACCCTGAATCGTCGGCAAAACGTGGCTGTAGGTGTCGAGCGTCAGCACAACGCTTGCGCGACCATGGCGTTCTGACACGACTTTGGGATCAATGTCGGCTGACAGCGGTAGCGTGGCACCCGTATGCCGGAGGTCGTAAAGGCGAATGCTGGGCAACCCTGCTCTCTCGAGAATCGGTTTGAAATGCCGCCTAACCAAGTTTCCGTGAAGAAACGGCGTGCCGATCTCTGAAGCGAATACCAGATCGTGGTCGTCGTACCCCGCACCGAAACGTACTCGCTCTTCGAGTTGCCTGCTCCGATGTCGTTGCAGCACCGAGACCTTTTTCGACCCCGTCGGAAGCGGCCAACGCACTGCGTTTATCAGCGCCCCCTTCGAGGAAATCACCGGCCTCAACTGCAAGAGCTACCGCACACCGCTTCTCCCGCGATCGTTAAGAAAGGGCATCGGATCGGGAACAGTACCCACAACAACCACCGCAAGGAAATCAGACTCTCGCGTTCCGACCGGTGGCGCCACGTTTACGCCGTCGGGCAGACTGGTACCGGCCAGACGACGACGTTATCGAAAAGGACGGCAAGCCGCATCTCAGGCAGACCGCGACGTTCCGCCCACGCGGTCTTCTCGGCAGGCTCTAACTTGTACTCGGTGCTGCCGTCGCACCATTTTGTTTTCAATAGAATGAGCGACCGACTCGTCCACGCCAAGAACCTTGCCGCCGAGTCATTGCCGACTACTTCCCAATAGCTGTTGACGATAGTACCGGAAGCGGCTTCGCGCGGTCTGACATTTAGTCCGGGACGCACGGTGACGGCCTCCCGTGTTGAATGTAGCTCAAGATTCATATTCTTCATTTGCCCATTGAATCGAAAATGCGCCGTTTCAACGTGTTCGGATACCAACGGACGCGGCTTGCGCTGAACACTGTGATTCTGTATATTCTCGCTTGCAGCCGTCCGGCAGGTCTCAATAGCGAGGGTAACTCGGTTTGTAAAGCAGTTGACTTCCAATCATCAGGTCGGTTTTTCGAGTCCGTTCAGCGTCTCCGTTGGAAAGAACGGTTCGGCGGGATCGACCGGGGAGTCTCCCGACACTCAATTCCCAACGTGACCGCCGATCCGGTTCGGATGCGCGCGGCAAACGGCGCTACCGGCTATTCGAGGAAGTGCGCCGTCATCGTTGGGAGGTCGAGATGACTTGGCACAAGCTTTTTGATCGGCAAACGATCCGGGCGTTTGGATTGCTTTGTCTCATCTCACTTTCTGGCATCAGCCTTTCGGCGCAAGGCCAACTTCAACTGAATCAAACGATCAAGCGCGAAATCGAGAAGGACCAAATCCAGGCATTCAAGATCAAGGTCACCAAAGGGGATTTCTTTCGATTGGTCGTCAGGCAGATTGGCGCAAACGTCAGTTTGCGGCTTGTCTCGGCTAAAAACGAGACCTTGGTCGAATCGGACAACTCCGAAAGCGTCGAAGAACCGGAAAGGATCTCGTATATCGCCAGCGAATCCGGAGAGTTCCTGGTCGAGGTGAAATGCCTGAAGGTTTGGAATCTTCCCGCCAATTACGAATTACAGCTCGACCAATTGCGCCCGTCCACGGTACGCGACGAACGCCGAATCGAAGCCGAAAGGCTCTATGATCAAGCGATTCTCGACTGGTTCTCGAACAAACCGGACGCCAAAGATCTTGCCGTCAAAGCCTTTCGCGAATCGGTGCCGCTTTTTGAGGCGGCCGGAGACCGATTCGGCGAAGCCTATGCCCACTATTACCTCGGAGTTCTCTACCTGCGGCTCAACGACGCCCAACGTTCGATCGAAAGTTCGGCCAGGTCGGCGCGGATCTTCCGCGAGATCAACGCGGTTGCTCAATTGGCGATGGTCTTGTCGAACGAGGCGGCCGTTCAGTATAAACTCGGGAGTATCGAAAGGGCGAAGGTACTGTCCGAGGAATCGCTCGAAATCTACCGCCGCTTGGGGGACAAACGGAATATCGCAAAGGTCGGTGGAAACCTGGCTCTTATCGCGTCAGGCTCGGGACAGTCGCGGCAGGCGTTGAAGCAGTTTCAAGAACTTCTCCCCATCTTTGCCGAAGCAAACGATCTTTCGCAGGAAGCCTGGGCGCTTCACAACATCGGCTCCATCCTCGACGACTTGGGCGAACCCGTCAAGGCGGCCGAATACCTCGAAAAGGCGCTCAAGATCCGGCTCGGGACCGGCGAAAAATCACTTCTGGCCGCAACGCTGGTCAATCTGGCTTCGGTCAACAAGAACATCGGCGAACTGCAAAAGGCCGCCGATGGTTTGAAACAGGCCCTCGATATATTTCGCGAGCTTGGGAACGAAATCAATCAGACGTTTTGTCTGAACAACTTGGGCGCGGTCTACGATGACCTCGGCGATTACGCGCAGGCGCGCGAGTTCTACGAACGATCCCTCGAGCTGAACCGTAAACTCGGTCTTCGCTCAAACGAGGCGGCAAACCTGAATAACCTCGGGCTGGTAAGTCTCAAGAATGGCGGGATCGATCTCGCTCTCCGATTTCAGACCGAATCGGTCGCGATCTACCGCGCTCTCGGAAACAAGGTCGAGGAAGCAAAGGCGCTGCTCAATCTCAGCGTTATGTTTCAGCGCAAAGGCGATCGCGTTCAGGCGCTCGAATTGTTGCGGAGTGTATTGCCGGTATTTCGCGACGCGGCCCTGCCCGACTGGGAAGCCAACACCCTCTTTCGCACAGGCGAGGTTCTCTATCTTTCAGGAGACTATCCGAAATCGCTCGAAAGCTGCACCGCCGCGGTTGAGATCAATCGGGCAATTCAAAGTCCGTCGGGCGAATCGGTGAGCCTCCTCTGTGCGGCAAAGAACGAAGCGCGGTTGGCGCAATATGCCGAATCGCAGAAAAAGACGGAGCGGGCACTGACGCTGATCGAAGACTCGCGGACGAAAATCGGACGACGGGATCTGCAAGCGACATATTTTGCGACCAAACAGGAGTACTACGAATTTTACGTCGATCTCCTGATGCGACGGCACAAGATCGAGCCCGGAAAGGGCTTCGACGCTCTGGCTTTCGAGGCGAGCGAAAGAATGCGCGCGAGGAGTTTGCTGGAGTCGATCGGACAAATCAGGATCCGCGAGGGCATTCCGTTCGAATTGTCCGACAGGGAACGGAACCTGAGGCAGACCATCAACGCCAAAGCCCTACTGCGCCAGGAATTGATCGCCAGGAAATCGGATCCGGAACGGACGAAGGTCGAACGGGAGATAGCCGAACTCATCCGTGAGCATCGGGAGATCGAGGCGAAAGTTCGATCGGCGAATCCGAAGTTTGCAAATTTTTCCGATGCGAAGCCGCTGAAGGTCAAGCAGATCCAGTCGACGGTTTTGGACGACGAGTCGGTTCTGCTCGAATACTCGATCGGCGCGGAACGAAGCTTCTTGTTTGTCGTCGCAAAAGATTCGCTGAAGGTCGTGGAATTGCCCGGGCGCGCCGAGGTCGAGCGACTTGCGAGAGTCTTCCGCGACTCGTTGAACGCGCGCGCGGTCCCAACGACGAACGAGTCCGAGATTCAAACGGAAACCAGGATCAGAAAAGCCGATGCCGAACTCGACCGAACCGGCGCCGAACTCACGAGGATATTGCTCCGCCCGGTTGCCGGCGAGATCGCAAACAAAAGGCTTCTTGTCGTAACTTCCGAGGTTCTTCAGTATATTCCGTTCGCGGCATTGCCGAATACGAATGCCGCGTCGCGGTTTCTGATTCAAACAAACGAGATCGTTCATCTCCCGTCCGCTTCGGCGCTGGCGTACTTGCGGGACACGGCGCGCCGGCCGGCGACCAAGGAGATTGCGATCTTCGCAGATCCGGTTTTTGACGCCAGCGACGAGCGCTTGCGGCAGGTCATAAAATCGGGCGCCAAACCGTTGGCGCGAGGCCCATTTGCACGGCTTGTTTTCAGCAGTCAGGAAGCCGAAAGCATTTCGATGTTGGCTCCGCCGGAGAACCTTTTCATCGCGACCGGTTTTGACGCGAATCTTTCCAATCTGCGCAAACTCGACATGGGCCGCTATAGGATCCTTCATTTTGCGACCCACAGTTCGCTCGACGACCGGTTCAACGAGCTTTCCGGCGTCGTGCTTTCGCTGGTTGACGAGAAAGGCGCCCCGCGCGAGGGGATCTGGCGGTTGAATGAGATCTATAACCTTACGCTCAACACCGAGCTCGTGGTTCTGAGCGCCTGCGAAACAGCCCTGGGTTCGGAAATTCGCGGCGAAGGGCTTGTCGGATTTACTTACTCGTTTATGTATTCGGGCGCAAGAAGCGTAGTCGCCAGCCTTTGGCTCGTCGATGACCGGCCGACATACAAGTTGATGCAGCGCTTCTATCAGGCGATGCTCAAAGACAAACTGCCGCCGTCAAAGGCTCTGAGGGCGGCGCAGATTTCAATGATCAATGAAAAGGGACTCGACCGACCGTTTTTCTGGTCTGCATTTACGCTGCAGGGAGAATGGCGGTAAGCGCGTTTGCGGCGTTCGAATCTGCGTGTCGATCGTTCCCGGCCACCGCCGAAACTGACCGCGCATCGAAAAACCCAAGTGTCCGGATCTGGCAAAAAAGATGAGTGGCGAGTGACGCCCGAAACGTTCGAGATGCTCCTGGCCGCGCTCGATGGTTCCGACCGCGACGCGGCCGGCCGAGAATACCTGCGGATCAGGCGCAATCTGGTCCGTTTCTTCGAAGGGCGCGGATTTTATGACGCCGACGCCCATGCGGACGAAGTGCTCGACAGGGTCACCAAGAAACTGACGGTGACCGAGATTCAGGATGTTCGTCAATATGTCTACGGAGTGGCGCGGATGCTGATGCTCGAAATACGCAAGCGGCGCGACAAGGAGAACCGAGCGGCGGCCCTGATGCCCGAGTCGGAATTCCTCCAGGAGCGGATCGAGGAAGAGGCGGAAACGGAAAGGAAACTGATTTGCTTGAACGAATGCCTGGCCAAAGTGGACCCTGACGGCCGGGAGATTATCCTCCGGTACTACCACGGCGAAAAACGCGCCAAGATCGAGAATCGCAAATCCTTGGCCGAGAGTCTGGGGATCGCGCAAAACGCGCTTCGCAGCCGTGCCTTGCGCCTACGCGACAGGCTGGAAGGATGCATCTTGAGCTGCTTGAGAAAAAAATGAGAAGACCGCGACACATTTTCGCAGAACTTGCCAGTCCTGATTAGGAGGCACGTTTTCAGGCACACCGTCAACGACGATGACTTAGTGACTTTTTGCGGAAAAAGAATGAAGACGTTGAATTTTCAATGAAAAGCGACTTTCAGGAACAAGACGCCATCGCGTACTTTTTGGGAGAACTTCCCGAGGCCGAGCAATCCGCGATCGAGGAGAGGTTCTTCTCAGATGCCGAATTCAGCGAATGGCTCGACGAAGTTGAAGTCGATCTGATCGATTCATATGTCCGCGATGAACTTGACGGGCGCCGGAGGCGTGATTTCGAGACGAATTATCTGGTTTCCGAGAATCGCCGCGACCGCGTTCGCGCGGCGGCCGCGATCCGGGACGGAGAACGTTCAACGGTCCCTGCTCCGTCGATTGCCGTTGAAGAGCATTCATTCCGGGAAATGTTTAAGCGACTCTTCAACGCTCCTCAATTGGCTTTTGGTGCCCTCGCCGTTTTACTGCTCTCGCTTGTCGTCGGGGTTTTTGTCTTTCGGCACCGTTCGACGGAAATCGTCAAGGTTGGAAACGGCAACGTGACCGCCGAACAACGGGCCGAACCCTTACCGACCGCGTCCCCTGAGATCGCGCCGTCAAGGGCGCCCGCGGGGAACGCGAACGGTGTCAATTCGATCGAACCGAAGAAATCTCCGGCGAACAAGGTCCGGGAAACCGAACAGCAAGATCCCAAGCCAGGACCGCGATCGCCCGTGACGACGAGCGTTGAACTGTTTTCGTCGGTCTCGCGCAGCGGCAGCGAGAACAGGTTGAACAGCCTCGCGTTGCGACCTGAAACACGGCTCGTTTATCTTCGACCGAGATTCAAGACCGAGGAGGAGTTTGACCGTTATCGTCTCGAGTTGCGCGACGCCGGCGGCAAAACGATCCTGACCCGGGTCTTTCGCGACAAAAGCCGGCCGGTGTTCCGGATTCAAGCGGACAAATTCCGGAAAGGCATCTACCGGGTCGCACTGCAGGGCGCAAAAGCCGACGGTGATTTCGAACTTCTGGATGTTTACGAACTCTCGGTCGAGAAACGATGAAGCGGCGCCCCGGCCCGCCGATCCGCGGTCGGAATGATCAACCCAATCCGGTCAACCGAAACTTTTTGCGGCACATTTCGGAGTTTCCTTCCAGTTTAGGCGAGCTGAACGATAAAGCAGTACGTTCGGCCGCTTGAAGCAAACGAAGGAGATAAGAAATGAGATATTTGAATTTGAGAGAATTGTCATATGGATTGATCGGTACGGCCATTATGTCGGTATTTGTTATGCTGGCGGCTTTGGTAGAAGCCCGCGGCGCGGAAACTCGCAATCTGGTTCTGCAGGGCGGTTCGTCGGCGATCACGCAAACGCAGATCCTGATCCACAACGCGTTGCCGATATCGGTGCGTTTCAAGGTGAGGCGCGACGGTTCCGACAACAACTTCGCGGAACGCCGGGTGCGATTTCAATTGATCTCGCCCAACGGCGGCATCGATTCGCTGGTGCGCTCGATCGGCGGAACCGACGAGACCTTTGAACTCAACCTGCCGGCGGCAGGCGGATCAAACGGCGTTCGCATTTGGCGCGCCGAGATGCGCAATTTCGAAGCCGCGTCGAACGAGGAGGTCAACGAGCCGGTACGCGGCACGGTCGAGTTTTTTACGACCGGCAGCGAAAACGCGACGATAAGCTCTCCGGCAAAGTTCGGCCTGGTCCAATCGGGCACCGCGGTCAAAACGATTTCGATGCCGTTCACCGGAAATCTGACTGTGCGAGCCAATTGGGACACGGATGAGATCTCGCTCGAAAACTATCAACTGAAGTTCGAGCTCTACAAAGGCAACACCAAGCTTGCGGGCGATACGGGTTATTCGCGCGATTCGCTGATTCTCGGGATCAGCGACAGCCAGCGGATGAAGATCGTGTATCAGGTGAAAGCGTCGGACTTTCAAATTCCCGGCGATTGGAAGATCAAGGTTTTCGGTTCAAGCAAGGGGAAGGTCAAAAACATCTCTTTGAAGATGAGTATCGGCGACGGACTCTTCGAATGACCGACGACCGAGAGACGGAGATGCAGGGTTTCGGCCCTGCTTTTTTGTTTTCATTTGGATTGCGTTTGACGATTTCGGCAACGCCTTCGGGGCGAAAACGCATTCTTTCCGGCGCATCGCATTTTTTTCCGACACAAAATTCCGAACGACGCCAGTTACATTTGAGATCGGCGTTTTGCAGAAAGCCGGCCAAAAAAGGAGAAAGGAAATGTTAAGTAAGGAAATCAATTGCATTCAAAAATATGTCAGGTTATTTACGCTTTTTGTCTTATCGTTCGGCATCGTCACGGGATGTCTTGCGCAGGAACCGGAAGGCTATCTTGTTCCGGTGAAAACTAAGAAATACGGCAAGTTGCCGAACAAATTGATCAAAACGATCAAACCGGTCGAAGTCATGATCGTCAATGGCGAAGCTTACATAGAAGGCGATATCTGGGTCGGCAGCGAGGCTTTTCTGGACCAGTTCCAAACGATGATGACCACTCAGTCGGTAACGGTTACTGACAATCCGTTGAACGGCAGATGGCCCGACGGTATCGTCCCGTTCGAGATTCTGGACGGTTTTTCGAACTCGGAACGGAATGTGATCATCGACGCGATGAATCACATCTCGTCGCGGACCAACGTTTGCTTTCGTAAACGAACGAACGAGAGCAGCTATATCAAGTTCAAACGTTACACCGACGAGCAGCTCGGCTGGCACGGCGGACAGTCGTACGTCGGAAAATGTCCGTTCGTGTTATGTCCCGACGGACAGGAGATAAAGCTGTCGTCGGTGGCCAACCGAACGGTGCGTCACGAGATAGGGCACGCCTTGGGTCTGTGGCACGAGCAATCCCGCGAGGACCGTGACCAGCATGTCGAGATTCTCTGGAACAATATCGAACCGATGCAAACCGGTAATTTTGTGCGTCACACGATCGACGGCACGGACGTTGGAACCTATGATCTGGATTCTCTTATGCATTACCGTTTCAACTCGTTCGGGCGAGTCGTCAACGGGGTCCGGCTTCAAACGATCAGAAGCAAGGATAACCCCGCCGATAAGACGTTCGGCTCAAGCGGCCTGACGTCCGAAGACGTCAACGGTATCAACAGCATGTATCCGGTCGCGAACAATTGCCCGCCGTTGCCGATTCTGATGCCCGGCGAATTGGAGGTCGGGCAGTCGAAGACGAAAAACGTCAAGGCGAAGGAGCCCTATAACTACATCGGCGTCTATCTGCGCAAAGGCCAGAGATTCGAGTTTTCGGTTGCCAGTCCGGAGTGGAACAACGGCGCCAGGGAAACCACAGCCGCCGGTTACGAAGGCGGGCCCTTCGACTCGGTGCGCCGCCATCCCGATCTGAAAGTGATGTCGCTTGTCGGCGAGATCTTCAGTCAGAACAACAATCCGCTGGCCTATTCGGGGACCTATTTCAGAATCGGCACGGGACGTACCTGGACCGCGACGAAAACCGGATTCCTGGTAGCATTTGCGAATGATTGCCTGGCTTGTTACGGCGATAACTCAAGAATCGTCGAACTCAAGGTCACGAGGATCGAATGATCTCATCCGACCGGGCGGAAAGACGCGGCAGGCCCCATTTCGGGGCGGCCGCGTTCTTTTCTTGAACTCAGATCCGCACGCCGGTCTCCCGCATACCGAGGCAGGAGGCCGCAAAGTTCACCGGCGAATGACTTCCCGGAAGCGAGAGCGTCAGTATTCGATTGTCTTCAGAGTCGCGGCAAGCCTCTATTGGGTAGTGATAAAGTCGCTGTTCGTGGAAGATCCCTCTACCGAAGCCCGCGGTTTTTGAGTGCCAAATGAGAGCCAAATCCGCAACACACGACGAAACAATGGTGAAAAGAATCGCTTCATAAAGTCCACAAGACGTGTAAATGCAGGGGGTTACGGCAACTCAGCAGAACACGACGGAACAGCCGAGGACGACTGTGACCATTGGGTCCCACGTTCGAGTCCTGGTCGGATCACCAACAATATCAATAACTTAGGGCAACCGCGATGGATGCCCTTATTCTTGGTTCGGGTTCTCATCGAACGTCACTCCGGTCTAACGGTAACTTAATGGACGCCGGGACTATGCAAAAGACTGTCCGAGGATCTCAAAAAGCTCGCTCCGGTGATTGCGGCTCAACCTGAAGCTCCGGCCGTTGATCATCACAACTTCGTATTCGCCGGCGAACAGTGTTTGAAGTTCCTTGATGAAATCGACGTTGACGATCACCGATCGGTTTATTTGTGCGAAGCGCGCCGGGTCCAGTTGCGATCTGATCGAGGCGAGGGTTTGGCGGATCGTGTGGCGAGACCGGCCATGATAAAGATGCAGATACTTATCGTCGGCCTCGATCCATTCCACCTCATCGGTTTTAAGAAACACAATGCGGCCGCCTTTTCGGATCAGAAATCGCCCGAGAAACCGGGGTTTGGCGCGAAATGATTCGAGAAGTTCCGCGATCTGGCTCGTCTCCTGTTCCTTCGCGCCGGCTTCGCCAAGCACCTCGCGAGCGTGCGCCAGGGCGTTCGCGAACCGCGGCTGGTCGAACGGTTTGAGGAGGTAATCGAGCGCGTGAACCTCAAAAGCGCGGATCGCGTATTCCTCATAGGCCGTCGTGAAAATAATCACCGGAAGCTCCGCGGTTTTGAGTCCCGCGAGCATCTCGAACCCGTTCATCTCGGGCATCTGGATGTCCAGAAAAACGAGATCGGGCCGCCGCTCGTCGATCATCCGCGCCGCAGCCTTGCCGTTGCCGGCCTCGCCGATGACCTCGACGCAGGGTTCGTGCCGGAGCATCTCGCGGATGTACTTCCGCGCGTGGGGCTCGTCGTCGATGATGAGCGCTTTGATCGTCATGGTTGACCGGCGTCCGGCGCAAAAATCGGGATCGCGAGTTCGGCCCGACAGCCGCGGGGCGGATTTCTCGTTATTGTAAGCGTTGCTTTCGCGCCGTAGATCCGTTCGAGGCGCGACCTCACGTTTGCAATTCCCACTCCGTTTCCGAAAACGTCCGCGGGTGACGTTTTGTTCCCGCCGGGACCGCTGTCAACGATCTCGACGCAAAGTCCGTCAGCGGATCGTTTCACAATGATGTCGATCGCTCCGCGTTCCGAATACGGCGCAATTCCGTGTTTGACGGCATTTTCAGCGAGCGGCTGGAGGATCAGGTGCGGCACCGCGACGCCGAGCAGGTCGTCATCGACATCGAAATTCACCGAAAGACGGTCTTCGAATCGCGTTTCCTCGATCTCCAAATAACACTTCAAGAATCTTAGCTCCTCTTCGAGCGACACCAGTTGCGCACCGGAATGATCGAGGGTCAGCCGCAAGAAGTCTCCGAGCAGCGCGACCATGCGATTTGCCCGCGATGGATCGACCACGATCAGTGATGAAACCGCATGGAGCGAGTTGTAGAGAAAATGCGGATGGAGCTGCATTTTCAGCGCGTTGAGCTCGGCGTTCGAGAGCTGGGCCCTGAGTTCGGCGTTCTTTGACTCCTCCGTAACGTAATCCTTGAAAAAGAGGATCGCGTGAACGGTCAGGATCGTCGGCAAGTAAAACGAAATGAGCGTGTAAAAGGTGGAGATCGGGAGGAGCTGGCGGATCGCCGCCGACACCGATCCGGCTTCGGTATAGGCGGCGCTTTCAAAATAACGGCCGACGACGACGAAAGACAGCGCGTACGCGATCGAGACGGCGACCCCGAACGCGAGATTCAGCGCGACGTTGGTCAGGCGATTCACCGATCCGAGCACGGCGAACCGCTTTGCAAATACATAAAAAAGCGGCGAGAGGGCTCCCCACACATAGTAGCGCGAGAGATTGCTGATCAATACCGTCAAGAACGGCTCATTGCGGACATTTCCGACAAGCGCGAAAATGCCGCCGAAAGAGAGCCCGGCGAGCGTCCAAACGACGAAAAGAATAAGCGCCGGTCTTATCAGTTTTTTGATTCGTTGGGCGATCAGTGACATCGTCCGTTGCGTTATGCGGCCTGACGGTTTGATTCTCGCGCAAACAGGTCGTGCCGCAAAGCGCGATTAGGCAGGATTCCCGAAAACTCGTTCATATCGGTTCTTTATCCGTGAGCATCGGGCGCTTCAGAACCTTGACCGGATCCGAGGAGAATCGTGAAAACGATCGCCGATGTCAGCGTGCCGAACGGAAAATACCAGGCGGTCAGGACTGAAAGAACTATCCCGAGCCGCGTTGCCCACAACCGTTTCGTAATGAACGCGACGCCGGCCGCCAGCCAGACGAGGCCGAAGACGATGAACACCGGTCCGAGCCGCGCAGGATCGATACCGAGCGCGGCAAAGATCAGCGACCAAGGACCCGGTTTTTCGGGCCCGAGATATTTGCCGTAGATTTCGACGAAAATGCCGTCGGCAAACATATAGCCGCCGTTCAGAAAGCTGAGGAAGGTTACGACTGCTTTCAATTCACGCCTCCTCATCCGCACTCGGTCCGTATGCTCCCGGAAGCGGAATTCCAAGCATCCGCAGATAGACCGAAAGTTGTCCCCGATGGTGGATCAGGTGATTTAGCGCCATCGCGCGTATCGCCGCAAGTCTCGGCATTTCGAAGATTACGGTGTCGCCGGATTTGTACTTCCACGATGAAAACAGCGCATCATTCGTCAGCGACTTCAACGTCCGAAGCGCATCCACCGAATTGCGGCTGAATCGTTCGATCAGGTCAGAATTCGGGGTGACGGAAACCCGATAGTCGTCGCGGTCAAACTCTTCACGATCAAGCGGTGCAATAAACAGTCCCGGCAAATTCGCGATGTGCAACGCGATTTCGCCAAGTGTCCGCGACTTTTCATGCGGCCGGAATTCAAGCGCGTCCGCCGGAATCCGTTCCAGCATGCGCAGTGTGGTCGCCGCTTCATGACGGAACTCGGCGATCAGTGATTCATTCAGTTCCATGATTTTGGGGGTTGCCGGTTCGGTTCCTTCGCCGCGCAAGGAACGCGGATGCGAGGGCGACGGCGACGCTTGCCGGCAAAGTCACCGTCATCGAAACCTCGCCGTCGAGGACAAACTGCACGAGAGCCGAGATCGCCGATGCGGCGACGACGAACGTCACTACGTGTATTGCGATGTAAAAATATTCAGCGGTTTTCGTGTTCATTGTCTCTGCCGAACAGCGCCAAGACATTAACGCCGCAAAGTCCTTCCTGCGATTCGGTCGAAAAAGCCGGTAATTGTTTTGTCGAGATCGTCGGGTCTGTCATACATGACGAACAGTCTCGAACCGGAGATCGTGACGAATTCGAGTTTGTCGCTTTGGCCTTTCGCGCCACTCCAGCTGTCAATGCAGAAGTCGCGCATGTAATTCCGGTTCAGCTCGACGTAGTAGCCGGGATCATCGAACGCCGGCTGAACCACGAGCGTCGGCACTTTAAGGTCTTTCAAATCCGGGAACGGATCGATGCTGTAAAACTCGAGAAGGTATCGTATCCAGACCTGCAGCAGCGGTTTTTGCGCGGCGCGCCAAAGAAAAAGCGCGCGACGCGGATTGACCGCGTAGTCGTATGTCATGAAGTTGTTGTCGTCCCACGTGTCGCGTGTCACCGTCTTGAACCAACGCGCGCCGAGTCCCTCGATGAACTTCGCGCGTTCCTCGGCCGTCCACTTCAGCATGTCGGTCGGGGAATTCTCGAAATTCACCTTCAGCGGACCTCCGATCAGGATCACCGAATCGATCCGATCCGGATGATCGATCGCCAGACGCAATGAGATCTGCGTCGCGAGCGCCCAATGTGCGATTATCGTCACCCGGTCGAGCCGTTCTTGTTCAATGAGTTTCCCGATCGCCGAAACTGCCGATCGGGTCCATGTCGTTTCCGCATAATTCGTGCTTTCGGGGGGCATCGCGAGCGGCGGCGTGTCACCGAATCCCGGAAGGGTTACGGCGTACATCGTGAACCGGGTCTTGAATCGATCGGCAAACTCGTCCCAAATTTCCGCGCCAAAACCGAGGCCCGGAATGAGCAGTACCTTTTTCGGACCCGTTCCGATCTTCGTGACCTTTCCTAACGTGCCGTCCGGTACGGTTTTTGTGCCTTCGGGCAACCGGAGGTTGTTTAGCGCCGGATCCTGTTTCATTGACCGCGTTTGGCTTGTCGCGCCGATTGCGATGAAAAGCAGAATCGCGATTGTTATTGGAATCCGAATCTTCATTGGTGATCAAAAATGCTGGTCAAAGAGAATCGCATTGCCGTCGGGGTCGGAGATCATGAAACTGGCCGGACCTGCGGATTCTTCGTCTGCTTCCGTCTGCAACGCGATCCCACATTTGCGGAGATGCTTCTGCAGCTCGCGGACGTCGGTGAAATCCTCGAGTTGTCGCGCATCGCTGTCCCAACCCGGGTTGAAGGTCAGAATGTTGGCTTCGAACATTCCTTGGAAAAGCCCGATCGCAACGTCCTCGTTCTTCATGATCAGCCAGTTCTGCGACTGTTCGCCGGCGAAGACCCGAAAGCCGAGATTCTCGTAGAATTTCTTAGATTGCTCGATGTCCTTGACCGCGAGGGACACCGAAAATGCACCCAGTTTCACTGATGTTCTCCTTGGAATTTGATCCTCGACAATTTTAATCATGCGCCGGCTGCCTGGTTGCGGAATTGTCGCGAGTCGCCCGTACGGTGTCGCGAAACGCCCGTATCCGGACGCGAATCGCGTTGATGAAACCGATGAATCGTTGTTCCGTAATTCGATGCACAATCGTCGGTACTTGTATGTGGAAGTTCGACATCCTGATTCTGGTTGCGTTGTTTGTACTTACGGTTGCGATTTCGGTCGCGGGGCAATCGCCCCACCTGTCGAAACCGGTTGCCGTAGCCGAACTTTGGCCGGACGGAAAGATACCCGGGCAGGGCGCGGTGGAGCCGGAGAAGGAATTGCCTGACCGCGGCGACGGCGTAAAGCGGATCTCGAACTTCAGCCGTCCGACGATCGCCGTCTACCCGGCCAAAAAGAAGAATGCAACGGCGTGGCTCAGAGAAAGGGGAAAAGGGGAAAAGGGGAAAAGGGGAAAAGGGGAAAAGGGGAAAAGGGGAAAAAGGGGAAAAGGGCAAAGGGGAAAAGGGGAAAAGTGAAAAAGGGAAAAGTGAAAAAGGGGAAAAGTGAAAAAGGGGAAAAGGGAAAAAGTGAAAAGGGGAAAAGGGGAAAAGGGGAAAAAGGGAAAAAGGGGAAAAGGAAAAGGGGAAAAGGGAAAAAGGGGAAAAGGAAAAGGGGAAAAGGGGAAAAGTGAAAAAGGGGAAGTGGGGAAAGCTGATTCGGCTTTTTACCTTTCCACTTTTTCTTTTTGCCCTTGCCGAGGTTTCCTTAGCCGGACCGCGCAAAAAACATCCCGAAACTGGGTAATTCCGCGCATCGCGCCGCGCGTCGCTTGAATTCATTCCTGTCAAACGCCATCAAATCAACCATTTGCGACGATACCGATGCGGTCGCCGAGGCACGTTGTTTGCACCCTATCAAATGAGAAGCCCGGCGCGGCGGGGAGGTTGAAATGGGAGAATGGAGCGGAGAATCGCAGGGAGAGTGTCCGGCTATCAAAGAACTGAAAGAAGCGTTGAGATTAGGGGTTCCCATACTGGGCTCGAATAAGGGGAAACTCGGCACGATCCGTAACGACGGATCACGGCACACCGCCGGGCTTGCGATGGACATCATGCTCGACAGCCGCGATCCCGTTGAAAAGACGATTGCGGACAGGATCATCGATGCACTGGTCAAAACGCACGGTCAGATGAAGTGGGCGGACCTGATCTATACTGACTGGGACGGCAAGAAGCCGGTCTATTTTCATATTCCGGGGATGCCTCCATATGGCGGCAAGAACGGCATGCTTAAGAAAAATCCGACGAAATCAACCCTCGGGATGAAGCACCAGAATCATATCCACATCGACTGGTGGGCATATAATCCAAACAAATGGCCGGCGCACGCCCGGACAACCGGATTCAAGACGGCGCTTATCGCGGAACTTCAGAAAGAAGGGGTCGAAAGTACGAAGTAGGAAGTAGAAAGTAGAAAGTACAAAGGCCAATTCAAGGGCCAAATTGTCATTCGCAATTCCCATCGCAAATCTCTTCGAAGATCATTCGCAAATCGGACGTGGCAAAAAGCCTCCACTGTTGTCGGCGCCGGGATCGGAAGTCAATTGTTAAAAAACTCTGATCTTTCAGCAAAAATCCGATTGTCGACCCGTATTCAGATCGAACGATATGATCAAACTTCGACAACCGTCATTAGTGCTGCATTCATGCGATGTTCCGGGATACAAATACCGGATGAAAACAAGTTGGGAAATGCCGAGGGGCGCGAGCGCCAACGACGTCGTTTACTGGATCAACTACGCTATAAACGCTTCGGACGAAGCCTATCTGCACAACGTCGTGATCAACTGCCACGGCTCGCCGGGCGGGCTTCATGTCGGCGGATGCAACAACTCCAAAAAGGGAATCACCGGCGGAAGTGCGATCTGGGCGGGCGATCTTGGTGTGTTCAAGGGCGTCAAACGAGGCAGCCTCGGCACGATCTACATCGTGGCCTGCGAGGTGGCGAGCGACAAAACGACAGCGAAACTCGGGACGAATTTCTGTTCGCAGCTCGCCATCAACGCCGGTTGTTTTGTCGTCGCGGCTGACAAGATCCAGTCGGTCGATTTCTGGTTTCAGGTGTTCAATCATCCGTACGGCGCGATCGACGATTACGAGGGAAACGTCATTGAATTCAGTCCGAGCGGCGGTCAAAGGGGCTGGAATCCGTCCGACGCGACCGGGACCGAATAGTATCTTCCCAACCCCCAAACAGCGGTCGGACCGGATTATCGGTCCGGCCTTTTTGCGCGCTGGAACTCTCGGCGTCCGCGAGGCAAAGTGCGAGCTTCGCGATCCTTGCGTGAGAATATCAATCGATCGACTCACTGAACCCGCCGAGTCCGACGAGAAACCGTCTCGCAATTGCCTCTTTTTCGAACAATCGCTTACGATAGGCGCAACATGAGAAATCAGCTCGCCCGCGGAATTCGTGTTTGGTCCGCAGTTCAACTGGTTGCGATCACCGTTTCATTGCTCGTGATCGATGTCGATGCAAATACCCGGTCCCGATCGCCGATCTATCTCGATCCCGATCAGCCGTTGGAAGCAAGGGTCGATGATCTCGTCGCGCGGATGACGCTTGAAGAGAAGATCCTGCAGATGCAGAACGGCGCGCCGGCGATCCCTCGGCTCGGGATACCGGCGTATGACTGGTGGAACGAAGCGCTTCACGGAGTCGCGCGCGCGGGCATTGCGACCGTTTTTCCCCAGGCGATCGGGCTGGCGGCGACGTTCGATCCGAAAATGGTCCGCGACGTAGCCGATGTCGCATCGACCGAGGCGCGGGCGAAACATCACGAATTTCTGCGGAACGGCGATCACGGCCGCTACAAGGGATTGACGTTCTGGAGCCCGAACATCAACATCTTTCGCGATCCGCGCTGGGGCCGCGGGCAGGAGACGTGGGGCGAGGATCCATATCTGACCGGAACGCTCGGATCGGAATTCGTGCGCGGGATCCAGGGAAACGATCCGAAGTATTTGAAGGCCGTATCGACCGTCAAGCATTTTGCCGTCCACAGCGGTCCCGAACCCGAACGGCACGCGTTCGATGCCGTTGTTTCTGAACGCGATCTGCGCGATACGTATCTGCCGGCATTCAGGAAAACGATCGTCGAAGCAAACGCCACCGGCGTGATGTGCGCCTACAACCGGGTCAACGGCGAGCCCGCCTGTGCAAACACCAGGCTCATGCGCGAAATACTGCGGGGCGAATGGAAATTTCCGGGCCATGTCGTCTCCGACTGCGGCGCCGTTTGGGATATCTACCAGTATCACAAATGGCTCAAGACCGAGCCGGAAGCCGCGGCGGCGGCGGTCCGCAAGGGAACTGACCTGACCTGCGGCACTGAATACAAGTCGCTCGGCGAAGCCGTAAAACAAGGCCTGATCGACGAATCGGAGATCACAACGGCCGTCAAGAATCTGATGCGGATCCGATTCCGGCTGGGACAGTTCGATCCGCCGGAGCGCGTCGCATACCAGCGCATCCCTTATTCCGAGAACGACTCTCCCGCGCACCACCGGAAGTCGCTCGAAGCGTCACGGGAATCGATCGTCCTGCTCCGGAACGCCGACCGCACCCTGCCGTTCCGAAAGGATCTCAAGTCGATCGCGGTCATTGGTCCGAACGCCGACAACGAAGGTGTGCTGCTCGGGAATTACAACGGGACTCCGTCGGCGACTGTCACGGCGCTTCAGGGAATCCGCGCCAAAGTCTCGTCGCGGACCGAAGTGTTGTTCTCGCCGGGGATCTACCCGGCAGGCGTCACCACCGAGCGAGTCACGGACTCGAATCTCAGAAACGGAAGTCTTAATGGACTCAAAGGCGAATATTTCAACAATCGCGAACTGAGCGGTGAGCCGGCGCTTGTCAGGAACGACACCGGGATCGATTTCCGCTGGGATTCCGACAGTCCGGCTCCGGCCGTCGTACCTGACGATTTCTCGATCCGATGGACCGGAAAGCTCGTTCCGCCCGATAGCGGAAACTACAAGTTCGGTTGGCGGAGCAACGGCGGCGTGCGGATCTTCATTGACGGCAAGCTGTTGCTGGAGGAAGTGCAGAGCCGCCGGACGCGCAACGTTTACGCCGAGATGTCGCTCGATCGAGGCCGCGAGTACGATCTCCGCATCGAATTCTTCGAAAACGCGAATGAATACGCATCCGCCGTCTTTTCGTGGACGCCTCCGAACGGTCAGGACCGGTTGCGCGATGACGCGCTTGAAAAGGCGCGGAAAGCCGATGCGGTCGTTATGGTGATGGGAATCTCACCGTCGGTCGAGGGCGAAGAGATGGACGTCAAACTGGAAGGATTCCGCGGCGGTGACCGGACCGACATTTCGCTTCCGAAGCCGCAGCATGAACTGATCAGAGAGATTCGGGCGACCGGGAAGCCGGTGGCTCTCGTGCTGATGAGCGGAAGCGCGCTCGCGGTCAACTGGGAATCCGAGAACGTCCCGGCGATCCTGCAGGCCTGGTATCCGGGGCAATTCGGGGGAACGGCGATCGCGGATGTATTGTTTGGCGACTACAATCCCGCCGGACGGCTCCCGGTGACGTTTTACAGATCGGTCGGCGATCTCCCGCCGTTCGATGACTACCGCATGGAGGGCCGGACGTACCGATATTTCCGGGGCACGCCGCTCTATCCGTTCGGCTACGGACTTAGTTTCTCGCAGTTCGACTACAGCGGTTTGAGAATTAGCCCGGCGGCGACTGCCGGTTCGGACGTTACCGTTTCGGCGGTGGTCAGGAATAGCGGCAAGTTGGCGGGCGACGAAGTCGTCCAGGTTTATGTCGCGCATGAGGGGTTATCGGTTCCGGTTCCGATCAGGTCGCTAGCGGGAGTCAGCCGAGTCCACCTCAGGCCGGGCGAATCGCGGCGGGTGAGCTTCAGGCTTTCGCCGCGCGATCTTTCGATCGTGCTCCCAAACGGCTTGCGGGTTCTCGAACCGGGAACGATTCGGATCTCGCTCGGCGGCAAACAGCCGGGTTTCAGCGGTTCGGCCGATGCCGCAACCACCGGAGTTGTTTCGGGGACGTTGTCGGTGAAAGGGAAGCGGATCAGGATCGCGGAGTCGGCACCGTGATCCGAAAGCCGGCGCTCTCGCCTTCAGCGAAGACGATCCTGGCGGCATCGATCGCCGGAAATCGTTCAGCGACGGCGAGGACCGCACGCTTTTGAGCCTCAATCCGGTCCGCTCCGTTTCCGTTCGCGCTTTTGAGCGTGACGATCATCTGCAGATCGCGCCACCGGCGCATAGTTTCGAAAGTACGTTCAACGGATGTGATCTCGGCCGGCGTTAGCTGGTTCCCGGGAAACGCGAGCGGCGACTGAGCGCTTGAGATGAATACCGGTTCGCCGTCGGCGTTCGCGATCTTGATGCGTTCGCGGATCGCATGCCGGAGCAGGTCGTTCGCATCCGGGCTCAACTCTTCATCCGCCAAATAAAAAACCCGGACGGCCATCATGTTCGGTGGACGCGAAACCACCTCGTAGCCAAGAACTTTCGCGCCTGAGGGCATCGGGAAATTCCGCATCGCCGTGTCAGTCATTCGCATCAGGTTGGCGTTGATTTCGGCGACGGTCGGTTCGGGTGTTTTCGTTTCGAACGGCTGCCGATCGCGCCTCGAGGTCGGGATCTCGATCAGGTTGAATGTCACCGAATCGGCGGGCACGGAAAGCTGCGTCGCCAGAAGCCGCGTGAATTCGTGCTTTTCCGCCTCGCTGTACGGGACGTTGTCGAAAACGCGCAGCGAAAGGGTCAGCTTGCCGTCGGTTTCGGTGACGGAAATGTCGTCAATGATGCTCCGCGCTTCGCCGGTCGTCGTCGTTTCGAACTTCTGTTTCCAGAGATCGATCGCCACCTGCCGGATCCGGTTTTCGGCCTGTTGCTGCGAGATCTCAGTTTTCAATTTCGAGAATGAGGTCGTCAGCGGAAAGACGATGATCGCGAGCGGCAAAAGGATCATCGCGAGGCGAAACGGCAGGTTTCTGACAATCCGCGCCCGTTCGAGCACCGGGATCTTCGCGAGGATGTCCTCGAGGAAAGCGTTTTCGCGATCCGTGTGGCGCCATTCCTCGACCTGCGCTCGGACGTTCGCGGTGTCGATCCGAAGCATCAGAAACACGATCATCGCCGTAAACGTGATCGCGAACAGATTCGTCAGGAACAACAATCCGCCGCCCGATGCCGTTTTCATCCCTTCCGCGAAATTGAAGCTGAGCGCGACGCCGAAGCCGTAACCGACGACACACAGCGGCGGCATCAGCGCGACGGCGATCGCGACGCCCGGGATCGACGTCACGACTCCTTTGACATCACGGCACGTCGCGATCGATCCGATCGCCCCCGAGAAGAGTGCGACGAAAAGATCGAGCGTGTTCGGAGACGTCCGCCCGGCGATCTCAGCGGTCATTTCCTTGAACGGCAACAACGCTACCAGAATCACTGCAAAAAGGATCGCCGCGCCGCAGCTGAGAACTAAATTAAGGGTCGATCGGATGAAGAGGATCAGATCGCCGGTAGCGAGCGCGAGCCCGGCCGAAAGGATCGGGCCCATAAGCGGCGAGATGAGCATCGCGCCGATGATCACCGCCGGGCTGTTGAGCACGAGTCCGAGCGTCGCGATACCCGATGAGAAGAAAAGCTGGAGCCAATAGACAAGATCGAAAAGAGTCGCCGATTTCGCGAGTTCGATGCTCAGCGTCCTCTTGCGCGCCGCATCGACGCCGAGCGAACGGGCGAAGATGCGTTGAAGGCGGACGGTGAATGACGTGATCGACATGGAAATCTGATTTCGAACCAAGATCGGCCGCGTCTTTGTGCGCGGACATTCCCATCATAAAGCCGGAAAAGGCGAAAAAAAAAGAGCCATCAGCGTTTGATGGCTCGAACGGGTAGTGCTGCTGGGACTTTCTTAGTTCAAAAGTCTTATAGTTGAAGGTAGCAAACTGAAAAACAAAACATTTCCCAATGTCAGTTCGAGGTCAATTATACGGGTGTCGAAATTTTGGAAAAGAGTGAAAACACTCAAATTCAATTAAGTATTCATACCGTTTTTTCACAATTCAAGACATGTTTTCGCCCAACGAAAGCATGTGCCGGGTAAGTTCGACGCGGTTCGCAAAGTTCTTCTTGTCGAGAATCCTGCTGACGTGATTCTCGATCGTCCGTACACTCAGATTCAGCGTATTTGCGATCTCCTTGTTCGTCAGTCCTTTGGCGACCTCACGCGCGACCCTTAACTCCGACGGCGTCAGTTCCTCGTCGATCGCGACCGTCGTTGGCGGCGCTTCAGTTCCGATGAGGTTTGCGATCGCCGAATGAGTCCGTTCGACGCGACTGAGAATGTTCTCGATCACCGCGAGCAACTCAGTCGGCTGAAACGGCTTGATCAGGTATGCGTCGATACCGACCCGAAATCCGTCGATCCGGTCGCGGAGTCCGTCTTTGGCAGTCAGAAAGACAACCGGGATCAATTCAGTTCGATTCGACGAACGCAACGAACGGACCAGTTCGTATCCGTCCATCCCCGGCATCCGGATGTCGCTGATAACGATGTCCGGCAATGCCGTCGATAGCTGGACCAGCGCCTCCTTCGCTCCCCGCGCGGTCGTGACCTCGTAGCCCTCGGTCCGCAGGCAGGCCGTTACGGCAAAAAGGAGAGCCGGTTCGTCGTCGATCAACAGAATTCGTTTAGCCATTTGATTCCAACCTTTCGCGCGGCAGCCGCACGGTCATGATCGTTCCGCCGGAATCGGACGGTGACGCAACGATCGATCCGCCGAACTCCTCGATGATCGTTTTCGAGACGAACAGCCCCAGGCCCGCTCCGCCCGCCGAGTTGACGTCGTCGCCGGCCGACTCGTTTGGTCGTGCCCGAAAGAATTTGTCAAAAACGAAAGCCAAGTCATCTGAGTGGATTCCGCAGCCGTTGTCCTCAATTGCGACGACCACGTCATTTCCGCTTTCAAATGCCGAAACATTGATCGTGCCGCCGTCCGGCGTGTATTTGATCGCGTTGTCGGTCAGTTCTCTGAAAACGCGTCGCAGAGCGTCCAAATTCGACTTTACCGTCGGCATTTTGTCGCCCAACTTCACATCGAACGAAATGCCTTTAAGCCCGGCCGCGGTCTTCTGCTCGGCCACGAGTTCGGTCAAAAGCCGCGTGACATCGGCGTCCGAAATTTCGAATTTCAGCTTCCCGGACTCGATCTGCGAAAGATCGAGAACATTCGAAACCAGCGCGATCTGTCGGTCGCATTCTGCGGCGATGATGTCAAGATGTTTTTTTCGCTCCCGGTCGTCGAGTTTACCGTTGTCGAGCACATGGACCAGAGTCTTGATGGTCGTCAGCGGAGTTTTCAGCTCATGCGAGACGTTGCTGACGAACTCCGATTTGAGCCGATCAAGTTCGCGAAGCTGCTCCTCGCGCTCGTTGATCTGACCGGCCATCCAGTTGAAGGCCTTTCCGAGTTCGCCTAGTTCGCCGGCGTCGGTCTGCGGAGCCCGTGCTTCGCGATTCCCGACAGCGAACATGTACGTCGCCGTTTTGAGCGAACGCAGCGACCGCAATATGCTGTATGAGACGAGCAGCGCAACACCGATCGCGGCGAGCAGGATAAACGCGTTGATCCTGAGCTGGCCGTAAACCTGCTGCCACAGAGGGTCGTAGAAACGGTCGCTGGCCGTACCGATGATGACCACATTTCCGGAAATCTCGGTCCGCGCGATTCCGTAAACGCGGTTCACGCCGTCGAACGGGCTCTCAGTCTCAATGACCGAATTTCTGTCGTTTCCGAGAGCCTCTATCAGCGCTGTTCCCAAGACCTCCGAAGTCACGGTGACGTCTTTCGAACTCCGGCGGTAGAGAATCTGCCCGTCCTGGCTCATGACGGCGACGACTGACTCTTCGGCGAGTTCGACCTCGTCAAAGAGTTCCTTGACTGCTTGTCCGTCGATCTGGACGACGATCGCGCCGCCCGACGGCGTCGGAGCACCGACGGTGAAGATCGGTTCCGAGGCGTTCACCGTGCGATCGGATGCAACGATTGTGGTCTTTTTCTCCTTTGCGTTCTTCAGGATCGAATCGAGAACCGACTCGGGAGGGAGTTCGCCTTTCGATCGCGTGACAAGCGATGATCCGCTGCCGGAGACGATCTCGATGCTCTGCCACTGCGGATGCGCGTCGAGCACCGCCTGCAGATTCGAGCCTTCCAGACGCAGGCTTCCATCTGGCGCGTTTGCAACCTCGGCCAACATGGCCAGCGGCTCTTTCTGGGAATTGACCCATTGATCAAACGCGATCGCACCGAATTCGGCACGTTTGCGTAGAGAATCTGTCAGTCGCTCATGGTTCAGCTGCCAAACCCGGTAAAGGTTCATCAGGCCGAATACAAGCGACGCTGTCATTACTCCGACGATCAGCAGGACCAACCGTCCGCGAATTCCCATACGCCTATTTTAACAGAACCCGTAAATCGGGCTTTTGAGTGATTCCACCTAGTCGGTTCGGGTGTTTTCACTCTCAGATCCGAACCGCATTTGCGATAGTCTCAAAGAAAGTGAGGAAAACCATGGGACCTTTCGGTGAAACCGTGCAATTCAACGGTCCCGACAAAGCGTCGGAGGCGGACAAGACTTCGATCGATGCTGCCGGTCGGAGAATCCGCGGACTGACGCACGACCCGTGGTTCTACGTCACGACCTTGCTCGCGCTGCTTATCGTCGCCCTGACGTTCTTCATAATCATGACGGTGCGCTCGACAAATGAACAATTGCGGACGTACCGGCGGGAGATTCAGTCGCAACGATTGCAGTCGACGCTCGGTTCGGCGCTCATCGACGCGGACCGAGGCGAGTTTGAAAAGTCCCGCCAAGCCGCGGGTGATTTCTATACTGCCCTCGAAATCGAATTCGCTTCCGACGATCCGCTTCTGACTCCCCGGCAACGTGAAGCTATGTTAACGCCTTTGGCGCGTAAGCAAGTCGTGATGCAGATGCTGGCTAACAAGGATCCGCGCTCCGTGAAAGAACTCTCGGACGCTTACGATTCGTGCAGCCGGACATTGAAGTCATTTCAGCCGCTTATTGATGAAGCGCGCTGAAGGAGGGATTATTCTCAAGAATGAAAACGAAAAATCGTCTGCTGAAAGACGTCCGTCTATCGTATCAGCGCTTTTCGGTTGCTGGCACTGGAATCAGAGCCGCCCCATAACGGTCGCAGGTGATACATACCGGACTTGTCTCCAATGCGGTGCGCGTCGCCGTTTCGACAAGGAACGGATGAAGCCGTTCGGTCCGTACTATTTTCCGGTCGCGGAAGATCTGTATCAGTGACGAGCGGCCGATCCGTGCTCCGATTCGTTTCAGGCCCGACCGACGAAGAGCGGCAGTTGCGAAAAGATCCTTGTGCGTGCGGCGTAACTGTAGTACAAGTAAGGCACACGCAACCAGGTACGGCAGTTAGGAGGAAGAACATGTTTCACATCATCGGACAGTTGATCACGGGGCTTATTGTCGGAGCGATCGCGCAGATCCTCTTTCTAGGTAACGATCCCGGCGGTTGGACGCTCCGCGGATTTCTCATCACGATCGGAATCGGCGTCGCCGGATCCCTGATCGGCACCTTTGCCGGAAGAGCGATCTGGCGCAACGAGAACTATCGCGCGGGATGGATCATGTCGATCGCCGGCGCGATCCTGCTTCTCGTGATATTCCGGGTGCTCCTGAAGTTCTGAAATCGGTTCGGGATTCAAGCTTCGAGATTCAAGGTTCAGGATTCACGAGTCAGGATTCTTCGTTTTTGAATCTTTAGTTTTGATCCTTGAATTTTGATTCAATCGGTCTCATCTGACGTACGCGGTCGGTATCGGGAGATCGGTCGGTGCGCCGAGGCCCTGGATCAGCGTTCCGGCCGTTGAGCGCTGGGCGTACCACGTTGAGTTCGATGCCCTGAACACGCCCGCGTCAGTCCTTCCGTCGCCGGCGTAGTCGCCCGGGACCGGCACGTCGGTCGAAATTCCGAACGGGAACGATTAGAACGAATAGTCCTCGCTGCGCAGGATCCATTATTGCCTCCCGTACCCGAGCCTGTACGAACGCCTGAAGGCGGGCCGTACCTTTCAGAGTTGTGTTTGGAGGCGCGGCCGATGATTCCTCCCATGATGGAAGCAGCCTTCACAAAGCAAAAAAAAAAATAGCGAGACTCTCGCTTAAATGTTGCGGGTTCAATGGCTTACAGCGACGACAGGCGGCAACGGTTGACGTTGTTCGAAGTGCTGGTCGGACTCGTGCGGTCGATTCTTCGAAGTTGCTCCGATGAAAAAGATCGAAAAAAAACTCTTGACATGCGATTTTTGCGAGTGGTATCGTCTCAACTTCGTCTCCAGGGAAGGAGGCGAGATTTGGACGGAAAAACGAATGTTCAGAATCTTGTTTGATCAAAAAACGAAGCTTTCGCCGATGGCGACCGACGTGTGTTCGCACTCCGGCGGCTTCGATTCGGCGGGTATTTCACCCGCGGTCGGTGATCAGCCGGGATTCACTAACAAGCTCGAAAGAGCCGGAAAAATTTGATTTGCGGGAGCGGCTTGTTCCCGCTCCCAAACTCTGACAACGAAAGGTTTAGAGTCGCCGGTTTTGGGGGCGGTTTACGAGAGCTTCAACGGAAGCAGCACGTAAGCCGCCCCTTTTTCCATTTTGGATTTTGGATTGCGGATTGGGAATTGGGAAGTCGATTCCAAGCGTCCGAAGATCCCAAATTCAACGGATTCGTTTTCTGGAATCCTGGAATCCTGGAATCTTGGAATCGGCATCCCCAATCGCAAATCGAAAATCGCAAATCGAAAATCGACAAGGCTGGGCGTTCCGCAGACGGCTACACGGACTTGTTTTGGAAACAAGTGTTCGCAGGTTCGAATCCTGCCGCCCAGACCAAAGCATTTCGGATTTGGGATTGCGGATTGGGGATTGAAAACACAAATTCAAGATTCAAGATTCAAAAGTCAAAAACCGAAGATCAAAGGTCAAAGGTCAGAGATCAACCGACAAATGACCAAGGACAAATGACCAAGGACAAAAAGGAGACAACATGAAATATCCGATTTACACGTCCGGCAGCCGCTGAAGTCAATTCTTCTAGGCTGTCGGAAGGTCAACATCGTCAATAACTTACGAGAATCAACCAATAGCCGAACAGGAGAAATATGGCCACTAAATATCGCGTCAGGAAGCGTCTCTTCCTGAACCGGGCAAAGGATATGCCCGCTTATGTTATCGCGATCGTCGAGGACACGAGCGCTTATGACGACAAAGACGACAAGTGCTGGAATTACGGGACGATCGAGCTTCGGATCTCCGACTGCGTCCGTTCCGTTTCGTTCGACTTCTACATGAGCGACCGTGAGTCACGGTCGGCGAGCCTTTACAAGATCCGGCGCCTGGCGTCCGTGATCAACGAGGTGAAGGACGCGCTCGAGAGGGAAGCCGAATCGATCGAGGCACGCGAGAAGCGGATCAAGGAGAAAGGGAAACCTGCCCCAAAGGCAAAAGGTCAGGCTGCCTAATCCGAAATCCCAATTCCGATATCCCAAATGCTTTGTCTTGCCACACAAACGCGACAGGGTCGACCGCGCGGCTGATGATCGAAAGCAACAATCCTGTCTTCGCTGTTCTGGACAGCCTTTCATCATCCGGTCTCACGATCCTCATGCGGCGAATCCTTCGCGTTTGCCTTCCGATCTGGGATTTCGGAATGCTGATTGCGGATTTCTGATCGGACTTTACGGGTCATTTCGTTGTGGAATTTGGAATCGGGAATATCTGGAATTGCAGTACTTGGGCGAATGCGAAAATGACTACAACCACCGCCCAGCGCAATACGGGGAACGGTAATCCCCGGCGGCAAATGCCGTGCGCAACGTCATTTCACTTTGTCGCCCGTTCAACCAATTTGCCGCTGATCACGCGAAAGACGCGAAAAGGGAACCCGATTTCCGAGCGTCCGAAACCGGTTGGCGGCTACAAAAAAAATGCGACGGGGGCGCGGATGCGGTTTAATCCGGATTCCCGAATCGCAAATCCCAAATAAGGAGGGGAGCAATGGCTAACAAGTCAATATTCAAGACGCTCGTCGGCATTTGGACGCCGCGGGCGGATACGTTCAACGAAGCCGGAGGGCGCGCGTACGAGTTCACGCCCGAGCACGCGCTCGCGCACTACGCGGTGACCGGATCGTTCAACTCGACGTTCTACGCGGGCGCCGAGGAGCAGTTCGAAAAGGTTCTCGAACTGTGCGCGAAGGTTTCGCCAGAGTTCATCGCAAAACTTGCGGTGTTCGCGCGCGAACGCGGGCACATGAAGGACATGCCGGCGTTCCTCGTCGCGGTGCTTTCGGTCCGTGACCGCGAACTGCTCGCACGTGTTTTTCCGCGTGTTGTCGACAACGGAAAGATGCTGCGCAACTTCGTGCAGATCATGCGATCGGGAGCGGTCGGACGAAAATCGCTCGGAACGATGCCGAAGCGGCTCGTTCGCGAATGGTTCGAGTCGCGCACGGCCGAGGCGATCTTCCGGCAGTCGGTCGGGCAGTCGCCGTCGTTCGGGGACATCCTGAAAATGGTCCACCCGAAACCGGCAGACGCTGAGTTCGAGGCCCTGTTCGGATATCTGATCGGGCGAAAGGTCGAACTCGGAAAGCTGCCGGAGGTGATCCGCGAACTTGAATTGTTCAAGCTCGGCGAATCGGACCGTGTGCCGGACGTCCCGTTCCAGATGCTGACGGCGTTGCCGCTGTCGGCGAACGACTGGAAGGCGATCGCGCGCAACGCGGGCTGGACGATGACCCGGATGAACATCAATACGTTCCAGCGTCAGGGAGTTTTCTCGGATGCGGAACTTGTGAAGATCATCGCCGATCGTCTTCGCGACGCGAATGCGATCAAGCGGGAGCGGGTTTTCCCGTACCAGTTGCTGATGGCGTTCAAGATGGCGGAGGCGAACCGCGAGGTCCCGCGCGAGGTCACCGAAGCACTACAGGACGCGATGGAGATCGCGACCGCGAACGTTCCGGCGATCGACGGGAAGGTCTATGTTCTGCCCGACGTTTCGGGGTCGATGTCGAGCCCGGCGACGGGAATCCGCAAAGGCTCCACGACGGCGGTGCGCTGTATCGACGTCGCGGGACTCACCGCTTCGGCGATCCTGCGTTCGAACCCGACCGCCGAGGTCATTCCGTTCGAATGCGAGGTCGTCGACGTCAAGCTGAATCCGCGCGATTCGGTAATGACGAACGCGGCGAAACTCGCCTCGGTCGGCGGCGGCGGAACGAACTGTTCGGCACCTCTGCGGTTGCTGAACCGCAAGAAGGCGACGGGCGATCTTGTCATCTACGTCTCGGATAACGAGTCGTGGATCGACTCGAACCGTCGCTGGAACGATGGGACGGCGACGATGAAGGCGTGGAACGAGTTCAAGACGCGGAACCCGCGGGCGAAGCTCGTTTGCATCGACATCCAGCCGTACGGCACGACGCAGGCGTCAGAGCGCGACGACA
>JAKQII010000170.1 GCA_029557535.1 Acidobacteriota bacterium | reverse complement strand
CGGTTGACGCTCTGACCACTGACCACCGACCACTGTCCACTGCTCACCGCTCACTGCTCACCGCCCACTGCTCACTGCTCACCGCTCACTGCTCACTGCTCACCGCTCACTGACCACCGACCACTGTCCACTGCTCACCGCTCACCGCTCACCGTCCCAATGTCCGCCCGGCTTGAGAGATCGATAACGCCCTCGTCAGACCTCATGACCGCGATCGGTGAATTCAGATTGTCGATCCCGAACTGCACCGCCGATGTCAGTTCGTATTCCCCCCGCGGCGAAGGACCGACGCTCCGACACGCGTCGAATATCGTTCGGTCAAAAAGCCACGCGTTCATCGAAACGAGTGCGTCCAAATCGACGATGTCCGGCTTTTCGACGACACGTGCGAGATTTCCGTCGGGATCGATCTCGATCGTCGCGAACTTTGCGATCCGATCCTCGGGAATGTTTGAATTTTCGATCAGTGCACGGCGCTCGAATCCGATCATCGCCGGACGGTTCGCGTCACGGAGAGACTTCAGGCTCTCGACGGGATAAAGATTGTCGGAATTCACGATCAGAAACAACTCCCCGGTTTCGACGAGCGACTCGGCTGCGAGCACAGCGTCGGCCGTTCCGAGCGGCTCCTTCTGGATCGCAAACGAGACCTTGTAGCCGCGCCGCGCGCAGAATTCGCGAATCTCCTGATGTTCATCGCCTATCACGAGTCCGACATCGGAAAACCCTGCCGCGTGAAGGTTCGCGATCGAAAGATCAAGCATCGTCCGGTCGCCCCGGATCGGGATCAGCGCTTTGATGCCCGCCGAAGCGATCCGCGACTGTTCTTCGGACAGATCAGTGCCGGCCGATTCAGCACGCATTCGCGTCCCTAGGCCGCGAGCGAGAATGATGGCTTTTGTCGGAAATCGGTTCAGATGATCTCGATCAGTTTGCAGTTGAGTTTTCGAGCGAGGCCCTCGCCGCCCCACGCCATGATAACATCGTGATTCCAACGAAAAAAGGGCTTCATGATCGGGGAAAGAACGCGCATCCACGCCTTGTTGGTGGCGACCTTCCAGTTGTACCTGACGACCGTTATCCCGTCTGGTTCGAGGGTCAGCGTCCAAAGTCCCGAACCCTCGAGCTCGCCGAAGGCGCGGATCTCGATTGATTTGAATTCTTCGATTCGTATGACTTCCGAATCAAATTGGAGACTGTAGGGCAGCGCGCTCCGCCAAGTTGAACGATGAACCGCACCGATTCCCGCATCGTCGCCGTCGCGCAGCTTATCGACCTTCAGAACGCCGCGCCACCACTCGGGCCACGATTCAGAATCCTTGATCTCGGCCCAGACCTCATCGACGGGCGCTTCAAGCCTCCAGATCGTGGCAAATTCATAAGCCTGTTTGTTCAATCCGCTCAAGAAAGCAAAACTGCCCGGCGAAGGCAGTTTCGAAGGCAACAAATTGAAACGCTATTTCGTCGGCGGTTGCTCGCCTTTTGCAAAATATCCCTGCCGGTGCGTGACCGTCGTTTTCTGCTTTGAGAGCTCAGGATTAACGAGCTGGATCTCGATCTTCCGGTATGAACCGTCACGTTTTTGATTCGTCGGCTCGTACGAGATCAGATATTGTGAACGCATCTCGATCTGGATCTGTTGAAACGCACGTCTGAGTTCCGTTTCATCGCGAGGGAAGAACGCGCGGCCACCGGTCCGTTCGCTGAGCTTCTTGAGCACGCCTTCGTCGACGCCTGAGTAAAAATTGTCGCCGATGCCGATCGAATAAATGACCGCTTCAGATTTCAAGGCCGACTGAACCGCGTCGTCCAACTTCTTCTTTCCGAACGTGTTGTAACCGTCGGTGAGCAGAATGATCGCGCGGCGCGTTCTTTCCGGCGCGGGTCCGAGCACCTCGTCAGAAGTCACCCAGATCGCGTCCCAGATCGCTGTCGATCCCTGGATCTGCTGGTTCCCGCCCGAGATCGGCGGAGTTCCAGGAACCCGGCCTCCGGTCACGACGCCGCCTCCGATGTATCCGGAAGGCGGAACGAATTCGACCCGGTCGATCGCGCGCTGAAGGCGCTGAACATTGCTCGTCATGCCCTGTTCGAGCGTCGCCTCACCCGTGAATGAAATGATCGCGACCTCGTCCTTGACAGGTCGAACGACAGATTCGACGAATGATTTCGCCGCGGCCTTCTCTTCGGGCAACGTGCGTTCCTGCGACGCGCTGGTGTCGATCAGGATCGCAAGGCTCAGCGGAAGATCGACCTGTCGGCTAAATTCCACCGTGTCCTGCGCTTGTCCGTCCTCGAACAATTTGACGTCTTCTTTCTTGAGATCGGTCAGCAACCGCCGGTTGCGGTCCTGCGCTGTGAACAAAACGTTCACGAGTTCGGTGTTGACGCGAATCGGCTCGTCGTCGTCAATAGGCGTCGGTGTCGGTGTCGGTGATTTTGTTACCGGCCGCTCCTGCGCATGCGACGTGTCGCGCACGACGAGGCCTCCCGCAACAAACGCGAGGATCACAAGAAAAATCAGAAAACCACTTTTACTCACAAGCAAAAACCCAAGATCATCTGAGCGTATCCTTGACCGCTCTGTAACTCGACTTCGTCCGAATCCGGTATTTCTTCTCATCTTCACGGTTCCGGAACCTAACCTCGATCTTCCGAAGACGACCGTCCTGATTCTGATTCGCCGGACGATACGTCAGCGTGTACTGCGACTTCAGTTCGTCGCTGATCTTCTTGAACGCCTTTTCCAGCGCGTACATGTCGGAAAGAAAGAACGATTTGCCGCCGGTGTCTTCCGACATCTGGGTCAGGAACTTGTCGCCTTTGTCCTTGATCGTCCCGGCTTCAACCCCCGGAACGACTCCAAGAAATCCTTCCTTTGTCGAGATGCCAAAAATCGTGGTTTCGGTTCGCTGCGCAATATCGATGACGTCCTGAAGTTCGGCGCGGCTGAATGTGTCGTCGCCGTCCGTGATCACCACGACGACACGCCGGCCAGGCGCGTTGCGGAGCTTTTCGTCGACAAACTGCCAAACGGCGTCGTAAAGTGCAGTTTGCGATCCGACCTTATTCACCTTTTCGACGGCTTTATCGAGAAGGTCCGTCTTGTCAGTAAAATCCTGCAGCAGATTGATCTCGTTATCGAAGGTCATGAACGCCGCTCGGTCTTTACGAACCTTCAGAACCGTATACAGGAAATTCTTCGCGGCTTCTTTCGAGAACTTGAGCTTGCCTTTCGTCGACGCCGAGGTATCCATCAGCACGCCGACCCAAACTTCCGGATTCGTCTTCTCGTCCGTAAAAAACGTAACGTCCTGCTCGACACCGTCTTCGAGAACAACAAAATCACCACGCGACAAACCGTTGACAAGCGTCTTCTTGTCCTTGTCCTCGACCGTCACCGGCAACCGCACTTCGAATACCTTCGTCGGCGAATCGTCGTTCGTCGGAGCCGGAGTAGGTGTCGGGGTTTGCGCGAATCCAACGGCGGAATAAACGAGGATCGCCGTGATCGTGAAAAAGTATCGAACAAGATTTTTCATAAACATCGTTCCGGACGCCACTTTACGATGCTGAAGAGCGGAGTCCTGTTGCCCGTCTGACAAAGTTGAAAGTATAGCAAAAGACGGGTCCGGAGTTAATTGTCAATGGTCAACCGTTGATTGTTTAAGTCGCGGAGAGCGCTTACAATCAGCATGAAAATGAACACGAACATCTTCAGGGAATATGACATACGGGGAATCGTCGGGACGCAATTGACGGACGAAACGGTCGCGACGCTGTCGCTGGCGATAGGAACTTTCTTCAGGCGGAACAATGCCCGGGTCATTGCGGTCGGGTATGACGCGCGTCTCAGTTCGCCTCGCTTTTGCGACTTTCTCACCGAAGGGTTCAACTCGGCCGGCTGCGATGTCATGCTCATCGGCCGCGTCCCGACGCCGGTTCTCTATCACACGGTTTTCACTCGCGGGACCGATGGCGGCGTGATGATCACCGGATCGCATAATCCGCCCGATCACAACGGCTTCAAGATCTGTCTCGGCAAACAGACGCTGTTCGGATCGCAGATTCAGGAAATAAAGAACATTGCGCTCGCGGGTGAGTTTGCCGAGGGTTCAGGAACGGTCGAAATGATCGACGTCCTCTCCGATTACTGCGACGACATCGTCTCGAAGATCAGTTTGGGCGACAGGCGACTGAAGGTCGTGGTCGACGGCGGCAACGGCATGGGCGGAGTCACGGCCGTGCCTGTTTACGAACGGCTCGGCGTCGATCTGGTTAAGCTTTTCACCGAACCGGACAGCGACTTCCCGAATCATCACCCGGACCCGACGGTGACCGAAAACCTGCAGGATTGCATCGGCGCGGTCCGCGAATCGGGCGCCGATCTCGGCATCGCGTTCGACGGCGACGGCGACCGGATCGGCATCGTCGATGAGACCGGCCGCATCATCTGGGGCGACGAACTGATGGTGTTGCTTTCGCGCGAGGTCCTCAAAACAAATCCGGGCGCAACGATCATCGGCGAGGTCAAATGTTCGCAGAACCTCTACAACGACATCGCGGCGCACGGCGGAAACGCCATCATGTTCAAGGCCGGTCACTCGCTGATCAAGGCCAAAATGAAGGAAACGCACGCTGCGCTCGCGGGCGAAATGAGCGGACATATCTTCTTTGCCGACAGGTTTTACGGGTTCGACGACGCGACCTACGCGGGCGCACGGGTGCTCGAGATCCTTTCGAAAACCGATCTCAATCTATCTCAGTTGCTCGCCGATCTGCCGCCGACGTTCTCAACGCCCGAGCTGCGCGTCGATTGTTCCGACGAAACGAAGTTCGACGTCGTCGCGCGCATCGCGGAGGAATTCGCGACGACGAACGAGGTGATCACGATCGACGGCGCCCGGATAATATTCGGCCACGGCTGGGGATTGGTGCGCGCGTCGAACACGCAGGCGATCCTGGTCCTCAGATTCGAAGCGGATTCGGAAAAAGAGTTGAATCGGATCCGGAGTTTAGTGGAAGCACGAGTCGAGTCGGCGGTGAGCAGTAAGCAGTGAGCTGTTCAGCGGCGCGCGACCGCGCGGCGGGAATTGTTCAGACCTAGTCCCAGTCAGAACCGGGAGCGTAGCGACCGGCAAATCGGGAGTGGGCAGTGGGGCACCGGAGCCGCGAGCGGTAGCGGGCAAGTCAGTATCGCCTGCGTCAGCGGGCTATTTCATCACTCCGAATTGCCTTCGGCTTTCCCGGACTTGGCTGGCCCGAGGATCGGAACACCCTGCACTGGCTCGAGAACAAGGGAACGATTCCGGCGGTCGAAATCTCGGTCGATACCGGCGAAAATTCTGCTGTTCGCTAACGCCCGGATAACTCCGGTCTCGGGGCTCGCCGACTTTCAATTCCCTCGGCTTTCCATCGGCTGTCGCCTGACACGGATGAAACTGATTTTGCGGATTTTCGCTGACTGAACGACTGACCTCAGCGGATGTCCGCATGATCGGTAAATCTGCGACGGCAGGGTCCCGTTTCCGCCCGCGTGTTGCAATCGCTTTCTTACCTTTTACCTTTTGCGTTTTACTTAACCCCCGTTCCCCGCGCCCTCGCTCTCCCGCCTTGAAAGGCATATCATTATTAAAGAGTTCTCCTACATAACAGCCGGGAGGGAAAAATGAACGCGTCCACCGCAAAAACCTCCGAGTTTCACCTGATCAATGACGTGTGGGGCGGGCTCGCCTCGATGCTCGTTGCGCTGCCTTCCTCGATCGCCTTCGGCGTTCTGGTTTTTTCGGCGATCTCGCCGGAATTGGCCGGTCAGGGAGCGCTGGTCGGGATGATCGGCGCCGCGGCTTTGGGCCTCGTGGCGCCGTTCGCAGGGGGAACACCGGCACTCATCACGGCACCATGCGCGCCGGCCGCCGCGGTTCTGTCTGGTCTCGCGATCACGCTCGTAAACGGACACGTCCCGGCAGAACGGATTCCCGGACTTCTCGCGCTAACGGCTTTGCTGGCGGCCCTCTTTCAGGCTCTTTATGGACTACTGAAAGGCGGTCAGCTCATCAAGTACATTCCGTATCCGGTCGTCAGCGGTTATCTGTCAGGTGTCGGTCTGATCATCGCGCTCGGCCAGTTTCCGAAACTGCTCGGATTGCCCGGCGATACGGAGCTTCTTCAGGGTCTGCGGTCGCCGGAATTCTGGAAATGGCCCGGCATCATCGTCGGGATCGTCACCATCGCGGTAATGCTCCTCGCGGGACGGTTGACAAGAAAGATCCCGGCCGCCATTCTCGCACTCGTTTCCGGCGTCGTTTGTTACCTGATCCTGGGCCTGTTTGACCGTTCGCTTTTGACGATCGAGAACAACCCGCTGGTGATCGGACCGATCGGTTCATCGACGCCGTTCCTGCAAAATGTCGGCGACCGCTTCGGCTCGTTGCTGACGATAAATCTCGACGACATCAAGCTAGTCATCTACTCGGCGCTGGCGCTTTCGGTCCTGCTCTCGATCGATACGCTGAAGACCGGCGTCGTGCTCGGCGCGCTGACCAGGACCCGGCCTAACTCGAACCGAGAACTGTTCGGGCAAGGCATCGCGAACCTTTCTTCGTTCGTCGCGGGCGGCATGCCCGGCGCGGGAACGATGGGGCCGACGCTGGTCAACGTCACGAGCGGCGGCCGACGTACGCTTTCAGGTTTCATAGAAGGCGTCTTTGTCGTCCTTGCGATCCTCTTCCTTTCGCCGCTGATCGCTTGGGTGCCGATCGGCGCATTGGCCGGGATCCTCTTGGTAGTTGCGTTCCGGATGTTCGACTGGGAGGCGTTCGGGCTGCTGAAGAACTCGGAAACGAGGCTCGATTTCGTCGTCATCGCGGCGGTAGTGATCGTCGCCGAAACGGTCGGCCTGATCTCGGCGTCGGCGACCGGCATCGGGCTGGCCATCCTGTTATTTATCCGCGACCAGATCCGCGGCTCGGTTTTGCGCCGACGGGCGACGCTCAGGGTGATCTCGTCGAAAACGCGCCGACTCGAATCCGAACGGTCGATCCTCGACGAACACGGCGTTGACGCCGCCTTTTGCGAACTTCAGGGAAACCTGTTCTTCGGGACAACGGATAATCTTTTCACCGAACTCGAACCCGATCTGAAAGTACGGAAATGGATGCTCTTCGATTTGCGGCGCGTGCAGTCGATGGATTACACGGCGGCGCATCTTTTCGAGCAGATACACGAACGCCTGAAAGAAAACGGCGGCGGGCTGCTTTTCAGCGGGATGCCGTCGCGTCTTCCAAGCCGCCAGGATCTTCACGGATATATGAAAAAGGTCGGACTGATAGGCGGAGACGGAGACGACATCCGGATCTTCGATATCAGGGACGAAGCGCTCGAGTGGATGGAAACGCGGATTCTCGAAGCGGCCGGCTGGACGCGGAAAGCAGAATCGGCCGCGCTCGGCCTCGATCAGATCGAACTGTTCAGCGGTTGCGGAGACGAAGTTCTCGACGCGCTTCGCGAATGCATCGTCGAACGTACGGTGCGCGCCGGGGAAAACGTTTTCCGTCACGGAGATGCAGGCGACGAGATCTTTTTCGTCCGACGCGGCGAGGTTCGGATCCTCCTCCCGCTCAAGGGCGAAAAGGTTCACCATCTCGCGACGTTCGGACGTGGAGACTTTTTCGGTGAAATGGCCTTCCTCGATCGGGGTACACGATCGGCCGACGCGGAGGCGAAGACGGATTGCGATCTCTATGTGCTTTCGAGAGAAGAGTTCGACAGGCACGCGATGAAGGACGCCGTCCTTGGCGAGCGCGTGTTCGAGCGCATCGCCCGTGCCGTTTCGCTTCATCTGCGCCACACGGACACGGAGGTTCGCGCGCTTGAAGAAAGATAGACCTGGATTTGCAATTTTCAATATTTTCAATCTGCGATTTGCCATTGCGTCAATCGAAAGACAAATTGCAGAGTGACGATATTGACGATCGAAAATCCACCGCATTTTTTCAAAGTTCTCGAGTGGGGTTTTGGCACGCGAGCATGATCAGAACGAAATCAGAATCATGGAGTCAGATTCGCCAGAGGGGCGTCTTCCGTTTCCTTGTTGATCGCGGAATCTGCCAAAACAAACTCTCGATTGGCGTTTACCCCTTGATGTTTTTTGCGGTCCTATCTTACTGGTTTGGGATCCGTTCGTGGCGGGATCTGGGCCTCATGATCTCGCTGGCTCTCTGCGGTAAACTTTTCATCGCGGCTCGATTCGTGAGTGACGCTTACCTCGTATGGAAACAACGAGAAAGGGATTATCTCTCAAAACAAACGTTCAAACGCGGCGGGGCTATTCTCAACATCAACAACGAAAAAGAGCGGAAATAGCCTCGGACCTTTCAGTCTTCCAAAGCTGGAAATTGACGGGACGGAACGAAAATGCCCTGCCTTCTTCACCTTTTCACTTTTCCCCTTTTCCCCTTTTTCCCTTTTCCCCTTTTTCCCTTTTTCCCTTTTCACTTTTTCCCTTTTCCCCTTTTCCCCTTTTTCCCTTTTCCCCTTTTCCCCTTTTTCACTTTTTACCTTTTACTTTCACGTTTCGTTTGAAGAACTCGACCATCTTCGGGATCGAGTCGACCGGGAATTCGTGGCCGGCGTCGCGCACCTCGATCACCAGTTCGAGATCGTTGTCGAGTTTATATGTCGTGATGTCGCCGTCCGTCTTGGCCTTCTTCTCATCGACCTTGAGCATTTGCTTGACGAAGTCCGCCGAACGCTGCTGGCCGGCGAACGGAACGAGCGGGTCCTTCTTGCCCATGCTGAGCCAGATCGACCGCGGCGCCGCATCACGGACCATCAACCCGCCGGGACCCGCGACCGCGCAAAATGCCGCGAACTTGTCGGCGCGTTTCGCCCACAAGACATTAACGAACCGCGAGCCGTTTGAATGGCCGACAGCGTAGATACGTTCCTCATCGACCTTGTAATCCTTGATCAGTTTTTTGAGCACCTCGTCGACGAATTTCAGATCGCGATCGCCGAGTTCGCCCGGATTCTTCTGCCAGCCGTTTCTTACTCCTTCACGGTCCGTGATCCCGACGACGCCCGGCAGGCCTTCGAGATAAACGACCATCGCCTCTTTCCAGGCATCGTGAAAATTCAGCCGCCGCTCGGCAATCCGCGCGCTGCCGCCGTGGCCGTGAAACACGAGCACGACGGGCGACTTCGTCTTTTTCGCCTCGCCATCGTGAACGATCGCGAATCGATTGACGCCGTCGATCTCGAAATCGAGCTGCTTTTGGGCGAGCGCCGACGGGATCAGGATGAAGACCAGGATGAAAGCTGAAATATGAAGTTTCATGCGTTTAAGACGCGGCGGCAGCTGTTGGGGTCGAGGAAAAAGGCGAATTCATTGTTTGAACTCAATTGGAGCGTTTTGGGTCTTACTCAATAAACGCGAGACAACTATTCTCAGTCTGCTCATCACCCCATTCCAAACCGTCAACGGAGTTAATTGAGCGACCTAACGGTTGAGTTCATCGGGTGGCGAAAGGGACGCAATGATTGCAACCGCGACGCTCTCGCCGGCTTCGCTGCAGCGTGTGGTTAGGCCACGTCGTCATGCTCCATCAATAGCACCAACGTCCATGCCGTCATAGCCATCCAATCCAAAGTCGGCTGCCAACTTGTAAAGCTCGTTATTGCGCGCACGCAGCGAATCCGGTGTGTGTCGCTCGACGCTGTCGAAGCGCAAATAAACCGTCTCTTGGTCGTCATCCCCGGGCGTGGGATCAAGAAAGCCAACGACCTCGTAACCGTGCTGCTCCAAATGCCTGCCTGCTTGTGTGAGCTTCTCACGATCAGCGTCTATCAAGAAAAACGACCAACGACAAACCCCATCAATGTCGAAATGCGCTCGGCCATCGCGCTTGAGATGCCGAGTGTGGTCAAGAAATCGTGAATCTGTTCGGAAGTGATCATAGTGGCCTAACGACCCAAGCTCAGCAACAGCCGGGCCAGACGGTCCGACTGCCAACCCGGACGCGATCCGGCTGTCCGCTGCAGCGCATGGTTAGGCCACGGTGTCGTCATAAACTCAATCCTTCTTGTCGGTCTGCGATGTCTCGGGCTGTTGCTCGCCACGCGGCGGGCGAACTCCCCACGAAATAACGCTGCCAACAAATCCAATGGCGAAGCCAATCCAGCCGACAGTCGCGCTTACAACCTCCATCCAACTCAACACAATCAGGACTGTGCCTCCTGCCCACAACCACCAAGCAATCTGGTTTCGTTTCATACGCGCTCGAAGTGGCCTAACTACTTATTATCTGGAACGTTCGGGATAACCCCTCAATTTCGGGTCTTATCTTTCGCAATTCCGAAGCAGCAACCGTTCGTTGCCGCGATTCGATATTACCGCAGACAGACCCGAACGCAACGGCGATTTTTACCCGACGCATGCCGTCCGCCGATGCTGAATGTTAGGCATCTCCATCCGGTGAACCCATGACGCCTTACGTTAGAATTCTGACGGCGGCGGATCCGTCGGCTGGAGTGAATTTGTATCTCTTAGCCAAATGTACTCATTCCACAAAAACGTGACATAAACAATTGCAAGCAACACCTTAATTCCTCTTAAGCTGGAGCCACAATCAAACGCCCTTATTTCATCGGCAGAGATCAGGAAATCGATCTTATTGGAACGACACCAGTCAATTTTCAGAAAAAGCTCATAATTGCCAGGCTCAATAGCGATCTCAATGCTCTCTCCATTTGAAATTTTGCCTACCATTTGGCCGTCAAGCATGACGTGATAGACGCGTATGCGATCAGCATATCCACTATCTCGCTTGATCTTAATTATTGCCATAGCTCGCTCTTGAAACCATCGACGCCCAGCATCGGCACGACCCGGGTCCCTTGCTGAATCCTTATGCCGTTCGCCTGGCGAAAACCAGGACATGTCCATCGAGATCCAGGCTGTATGCGGCTTCGTCTCCCCAATCTCTCAGCAGGAGAGGGCTAAGTTCTCTTGCTCCATGGACAATGGCACGCCGGTGAAACTCCGCCGGGTCATCAACGGTTAGGTACAACTCGACCCGGGGAACTCCGCGTGCGGTGTCCGGATCCGGAAGGGTCTCACCAAGCAAGCGGCGGATGCCAGCCACCGGCATCAGACCGAGCACCGTTTCCGCGTTGAGCTCGAACTCCGTCATTCCCTGTACATCCAAAGATGGGCGGGAAAGCAGAACCGCTTCATAAAACCGTTTGCTTGCGCCTTGGTCGAGCACGTAGAGTATGACGTTGGTCTTCATCGTAGGGTGCCACTTTATCCCTCAAGCCTTCTGCCACCTTCGCTGGATGAACGCGACCGCCGAGTAAATCAAGCCCACATTAAACAGAGCACCCGCGCCTAGCTCGCACAATGTTATGAAGTAGGGCCAGCCCGTCATATGGAAGGCATTCGTATCGGACAATAGATCATCCAGCAGGATCAGGATCAGGCTCACGGGAGATGTGAGTGCTGCGGCGAGGATGAACACTAATCCGTTCCCATGCCCGATGTATCCGTCCCGAATGAGTGGCGAGGCTCCCACCAAGGCGAGCAGCAAATATCCGACGGCGAACAGGGTCCCCAATTTAGATTTGCGTATCTTCATCAAACCACCGCAACCCTTCATCGAAAGCAATGATGCACTGCACAAGCCGATTGATTTAGAGTTCGCGCTCGTTCATGGTTTCGAGTAATTACTAACGCTCCCGATAATGCTCGGAATTTGGATGTTATCCCGAATCGATCCGGATAACATTCAAGTCCGGCTGTTATTCGAATGAATGACATCGTTCCCGAAAAATACTGTTTTCGGCTTCAAATGGGTCGTTCGCTGCCTAGGATATCTTGTTTTTAGCAACCCCTCAATCTTTTTGCACTCGAAACTGTTTCTACCGTTATTTGAGCCGAGGAAAAGACGAACCCGTTGTTTGAGCTAAAATTGGAGCGTGCTGGGTTATAATCTAAGGCATTGACCATGAAAACAAGATCGATAAAACACGTAGTTCGAAAGGTCGGTCTTCACGACCGAAACGACGACGTGGCGTATTGGAGGTCGCGTACGTTCGCCGAGCGCCTGGAAGCTCTCGAAGAGATACGGCGGGAATACAATAGCTGGAAATATACGGATGCTGAACAAAGATTTCAGAGAGTTCTTAGAGTCGCTAAACTTAAGGAACGTTAGGTATCTCTTGATCGGAGGGTACGCCGTCGCACTGCACGGGCATCCGCGATACACGAAGGATATTGACATCTGGATAGAGCGAAGTGACGTAAATGTGGCGAACCTGCTCCTCGCGTTGCACGACTTTGGCTTCGGCGACGTCACGATCACAAAATCAGACCTGCTGGAGCAAGGCTCGATAATCCAGCTTGGATATCCCCCGAACCGTGTAGACATCATCAATTCACCGGACGGCGTAGATTTTGCAGATTGTTACGACCGGCTCGTGGAGTTTGAGATCGAAGACGTCAAGATCCCTGTCATCGGCCTTGACGACCTTCGCCGAAATAAAAGAGCGAGCGGACGACTCCAAGACCTTGCCGACTTGGAAGCGCTCGGCACGTGATATCCCGTTCTTGTTGACTCCGCGTGGTTTGTTCTGCGATAAAGGAATCATGATGTTCCGCAATCAGATAATCATCATTCGAATTACGGAGGACGATCGGTAGCCCGCTGCGACAACCTGCGTTTACCGAGAGTCCCGAATCGAACCGATTTGGGATTTTTTGATTTTGGATTGCGGATTTATCGCGCCCTGAATGATAAGATTTTTCTTTTTTAGACCTGTCGTCGGGCGCGGTCATGCATTCGAGTCTGACCACTGACAACCGACGACCGACCACTGACCAACATGTCTGAACCTTTAGAACTGAAGAAAACCGTCAACCTTCCGAAGACCGACTTCGCCCAGAAGGCGAATCTCGGCCAGGCCGAACCGGCGCGGCTCAAGAAATGGTCCGATGCCAAGCTTTACGAGGCCGTCATCGCGGCGCGTGCCGGTCGCGACAAATTCATCCTTCACGACGGTCCGCCGTACGCCAATGCCGACATTCATATCGGGACGGCGCTCAACAAGATACTGAAAGATTTCGTCGTCAAATCGCGCTCGATGATGGGATTCGAAGCACCGTACGTTCCCGGCTACGACTGCCACGGGCTGCCGATCGAAACGCACGTCGAACGCAAGCTCGCCGAAAAGGGCAAGGACAAAAAGGACCTTCCGGTTGCGACTTTCCGGCGCATTTGCCGCGAGCATGCTTCGACGGCGATGAACAGTCAGACGCGCGACTTCAAGCGGCTCGGGATCCTTGGCGAGTGGGAAACTCCGTATCTGACGATGTCGAACGAGTACGAATCCGAGACGGCGCGCCTGTTCGGCCGCTTCCTCGAGCGCGGCTACGTTTACAAAGGACTGCGTCCGGTCTATTGGTGCATCCATGACCAAACGGCGCTGGCCGAAGCCGAGGTTGAATACAAGCTCCACACGTCGCCGTCGATCTACGTCAAATTCCCGCTGGTGACCGATCCGGCCGAGATCGATCCGGCGCTTGCCGGCAAGCAGGTCTCGCTCGTGATCTGGACGACGACTCCGTGGACGATCCCGGCCAACCTCGGCATCGCGGTCCATCCGGATTTCGAATACGCCGCGATCGAACACAACGGCGAGGTCCTCGTCGTTGCCTCGGAACTGGTCGGATTCGTCATCGTCAAATGCGGCCTCGGCGGCGTCAACGAAGAGGGTGAGCGGACGATGCCGCCGGTCGTCGCGCAGTTCAAAGGATCGAAGCTCAATAACATTAAGGCGAAGCACCCGTGGATCGACCGCGAGTCATTGGTCATGAACGGCGAGCATGTGACGATGGGCGGTGAGGCGGATGCCGAAACATCGCTTGACGTTCCCGACTCCCGCGACCGTGACGAAACCGGAAAAGCCGGGACCGGACTCGTCCACACCGCGCCCGGACACGGCCATGACGATTTCATCATCGGCAAGGAATATGGACTCGAGATCTATTGCCCGGTCGACAACGCCGGCAAGTTCACGCGCGAGGTCGATACGTTCGCGCGGCAGAACATTTTCGAGGCCAACCCGAAGATCGTCGAACACATGAAGGCGAACGGCTCGCTTCTCTTCTCCGAAGATTACGAGCACCGGTATCCGCATTGCTGGCGCTGCAAAAAGCCTGTGATCTTTCGCGCGACGCCGCAATGGTTCATCTCGATGGACGATCAGGGCGACAAATCGCTTCGTGCGCAGGCGCTGCGCGAGATCGAAAACGTGAACTGGCATCCGTCGTGGGGTGAAGGCCGGATGGCGAACATGTTCAAGGGACGTCCTGACTGGTGCGTTTCGCGCCAGCGATCGTGGGGCGTGCCGATCCCGGTCTTCTACTGCCAAAAATGCGATGAACCGGTCGCCGATTCGAAGATCGTCGATCATGTCGCCGACATTTTCGCAAAGGAAACGGCCGACGCCTGGTACTCACGGCCCGAATCGGAACTCTTGCCGGAAGGATTCGCCTGCCCGAAATGCAACAGCCGCGATTTCTGCAAAGAGACCGACATTCTCGACGTCTGGTTCGATTCCGGATCGTCGTGCATCGCGGTGCTTGAGACGCGCGGCGACACGCTCCGATTCCCGGCCGACGTCTATCTCGAAGGCGGCGACCAGTATCGCGGTTGGTTCAACTCAAGCCTGATGTGCGGGCTGGCGGCGCACGACCGATCGCCGTACAAACAGATCATCACGCACGGCTGGGTCGTCGACGGCGAGGGCAAAAAGCAGTCGAAATCGCTCGGGAACGTCACCGCGCCGATCGAGATCATCAACAAGTCGGGCGCCGACGTGCTGCGTCTGTGGGCCGCGGCGGTCGATTACACGGAGGACGTCCGCTGCTCGGACGAGATCCTTCAGCGTGTCACCGACGCCTACCGAAAGTTCAGAAACACATTGCGTTACGCGCTTGGGAATCTGGACGGTTTCGATCCTGAAACCGACGTCGTGTCATCGAAATCGATGCTCGAGATCGATCGTTGGGCACTCGCGAGCTTTGACGAAGCGACAAAGAAAGTGCTCGCCGGTTATCGGAATTACGATTTTCAGGCGGTTTATCAGACGCTTTACAACCTCGTCACGGTGACGCTTTCGGCGCGCTATTTCGACATCATCAAAGACCGGTTATACATTTGCGAGGCGAAATCGCTCGAACGGCGCTCGGCGCAGACCGCGCTGTACCTGATCACGAACCGGCTTTGCCGATTGCTTGCGCCGGTCCTGGCTTTCACGGCCGATGAGGCGTTCGAAGACCTTCCGGGTCAGAAGCTGCCCTCGGTTCACATGGCGGAGTTTCCGCGGATGCCCGACGCCGACAGTTCGGAGCTCTTGGCGAGCTGGGAACGCATCTTCGCGATCCGCGAAAGCGTCCTCAAAGCGCTCGAGGAGGCGCGCAACGCCGGCGCGATCGGCTCGTCGCTGATGGCAAAGGTCGTGCTCACGGTCGACAAGGACACATTGTTTTTTCTAACGCAGTACTTCGACGATCTGCGCTACATCTTCATCACGTCGCAGGTCGAGGTGCATCAGGGCGATGGGTTCGCGGTGAAGATCGAAAAGGCTGACGGCGAAAAATGCGAACGGTGCTGGAATTTTTCGACGCGGGTCGGCGAGTTCGAACGCTATCCGACAGTCTGCGAGCGCTGTTATCCGGTGCTTTTGGAGATCGAGAAAAGTAGACCGTAGACGGTAGGCGGTAGACAGTTGACGAAAGTGACTTCAATACCACCTACGGTCAACTGTCCACGGTCTACCCTTCCGATCTTTTGGAATCGATTCCCGCAACCTGTAAACTATTGCCATCATGATCAAACTGGTTTCGAAAGACAGAAAACCGAAAACAGTCTATGAAACGGGGAAAAATGAAATGGGACTTGTCTACGCAGATATCGAACTGCTCAATGCCGGAGAAACCTACCTTCTTCGGAAAAACCTCATCGAAGAAGATCAGGTAAAGCAATTAACGGTCCGTTCGCTGGTCGATACCGGCGCATATATGCTTACGATCAACGACGATGTCAGGAATCAGCTCGACTTGCCGCTGATCGAACGTCAGTACGTGACGTTCGCAAACGAAACTCAGATCGAGGTCGACGTCGTCGGGCCGGTCGAGGTCAGGTTCGAGAACCGCCGGACGACGTGCGACGCCGTCGTTCTGCCGACCGTTCACGACGTCCTGCTCGGATCGATCCCGATGGAGGACATGGATGTCCTCATTCATCCGAAAGAGCAAAAACTCGTCGTCAATCCGAAGCATCCGTACGTCGCGAACAAATATCTTAAAGTCGCCGCATGACAACTAAACCCAACATGTTTACTGGAAACAGGTTTCTGCCCGCGAATCTTCGCCAATTAACACGAATCGAGGATCAACTTGACCGCTTGGATTCGGTAAATGATGATGGATCGCTACTTGGTCTTCTTGATCAATCTTCTTTGATTATTTACCCGTCAATTCGCGCTGATTTGCGAGAATTCGCGGGCAAAATGCGCTAACGCGGAGACTCGGATAAATGAGAAAAACAATGATTTTTATCGTCTCCCTGCTGGTCCTGACCACGGGAGCGATCGCGCAAAGGGTACACACACCTGAGAAAGGATCGGCCGAACGCACCGCAATCCTGGCTGCGTTGCGCGTGCCGGTCGAAAAAGAACTGAAACAAAAAATCGTGTTCAGCGTCGAGAATTTCAACGTTTCCGGCGTTTGGGCGTTCGTGTCCGGCGATCCGCAGAACACAAGCGGCGGAAAGCCCGACTACCGGAGAACCCCGTATCAAAAAGCGATCGACGCGGATATGTTCGACAACAACTTCTTCGCTCTGCTGAGGAGGACGGGCGCAAGATGGAAGGTCGTCACCTACGCGATCGGCTGCACGGACGTCTGCTACGCCGGTTGGTGGCGCCGTTACAAAGCGCCTAAGGCAGTCTTCCCGTATACAGAATAGCTGTTTAACGTGAACAAGAAGGACATTTTTTGGAAACTCGGGTATCTCGGCGCTGCCGCGGCGGTCTTTCTGATCGACCAGCTGACGAAGTCTTGGGCGATCACGCGACTGCGGTTCAAGGACGATCTTTCCGTGATACCGGGATTCTTGAATTTCGCATATGCGGAAAACACCGGCGTGGCCTTTTCGATGTTCGACGACCATGGCGACTCCGGACGTTGGGCGCTTTCGGCCGTGGCGGTGATCGCGGCGACGCTGGTGCTTTATTTCTTCTGGAAAACGCCGCGCAGCGACGACCGAGTTCTCGGCAGCCTTTCTTTGCTTTTGGCGGGAATCGTCGGCAATGTCGTCGATCGCAGCCGTCTAGGATTTGTGATCGATTTTATCGACGTTCATATCAATGGCTGGCATTACCCGACGTTCAACATTGCCGACATGGCGATCGTCGCCGGCGCCGGACTTCTGATCCTCGACATGTTCTTAACCAGAAAGAAAGAGTAACGGTTTGGGAATGATGGTTTCGTATTTGCGAAGCCTGATTCGCAAATCGGCAATCGCAAATCGCAAATTCGATGTATCCCGAAATTTTCAAAATAGGCAACTTTCCGATCCACACATACGGCGTCTTCCTCGCGCTCGGCATGATGCTCGGGCTTTACGCCGCCGCGCGCCTTGGATCGCGCGACGGCCTTTCCCGCGATCGGATCTACGACCTCGGTTTGTGGACGCTGATCGGCGCGCTCGTCGGATCGAAGCTGCTGATGTTCGTCGTCGACGATCATGTCGAGATCTTTTCGCTCGATTTCCTGCGTTCGGGCGGCGTTTACTACGGCGGTTTTCTGGGCGGATTGCTGACCGTGGTCCTGCTGACGATCTATTACAAAATGCCGTTCTGGAAGGTCGGCGACGCGTTTGCGCCGGGCGTCGCGCTCGGGCAGTTCTTCGGGCGCCAGGGATGCTTTTCCGCCGGTTGCTGCTGGGGAAAGGAAACGCATTTGCCGTGGGGCGTTCATTTCACGGAAAAGGGGCACGAGTTTACCGGCGTACCGGTTTACGGACCGGACGGCAGCGATCTTTATCTTCATCCGACGCAGCTTTACGAATCGTTCTTCATGCTGCTCGTTTTCGCGTTCCTTTTTTACCTGCACAAACGCAAGAAGTTCGACGGCCAGGTTCTGATCGCCTACGGCGTGATCTACGGGATCTGGAGATTCGCCGTCGAGTTCGTCCGCGACGACCCGCGCGGCAGCCTGTTCGGACTGAACGGTGTGCTTGGGCTTTCGACTTCGCAGATCATCAGCCTCCTCGTCGGGCTCGGCGCGCTGGCGTTCATGATCTACAAATTGCGCACGGCTCCCGAAAATCCCGGATCTTAATGCAGGACTCATCAACGATCAGCTTCGTCGCGAACGCCGAAGAGGCGGGCAGGCGTCTCGACGCGTTTCTGGCCGGGAAGATCGACGGCTGGTCGCGTTCAAAGCTTCAGCGGATCATCAGTGACGGCGACTGCCTCGTGAATGATCAAACGGCAAAGCCTTCCTACAAGTTGCGCGAGAACGACGAGATCGAGATCGAACTGTCCGAGGCTTCGGGCGATTCGTTCGAACCCGAAAGCATTCCCCTCGACATCGTCTTCGAGGACGAATACCTGGCGGTCGTCAACAAACGGGCCGGCATGGTCGTTCATCCCGGGGCCGGCATCAGCAGCGGCACGCTCGCGAACGCACTGGCTTATCATTTGGGATTCGGGATTTCGGATTTCGGAAATGGCCCTTCGGACGAACAATCCAAAGTCCAAAATCTAAAGTCCAAAATCGGTTTGGTTCATCGTCTCGACAAGGACACTTCCGGTTTGATCCTCGTCGCGAAGTCCGAGGAGATGCTCGAAAAGCTGAGCGAGCAGTTTCGCGAGCGGACCGTCTTCAAATCGTATGTCGCACTGGTGCACGGCGAGATCGAAGAAAACGAAGGCGAGATAGAGGCTCCGATCGCCCGTGAAAAGCATAATCGGACAAAGATGGGCGTTCGCGCGCACGGGCGTTACGCGCTTTCGCTCTGGCGGGTAAAGAAGCGATTCGCGAAATTCACACTCGTCGTCGTCGAGATCAAAACCGGCCGAACGCATCAGATCCGCGTCCATATGGCGCATATCAATCACCCGGTCGTCGGCGACGAAACCTACAACGCCGGCCGCGACAAGACTGTTCACGATCTGACGATCCGCAAAGCGATCGCCGATCTCGGCCGCTTTTTCCTGCATGCCGAGAAGCTCTCGTTCACGCATCCGGTAACCGGCGAACGGATGAATTTCACGGCACCATTGCCGGCGGAGCTCACTGAGTTTGTTCAACTTCTGGAATACTAAGTCTCTCAACTCTCAAATCTCAACTATCAAGTACTTGATAATTGATAGTTGAAAATGGATAGATCACAGGCGGTATCCCAGCTGCCGCGAGACGCGCGCGGCCATGATCTTCACCAGATCGACGATCTTCGGCATGTTCCGTTCGTTGATGTGGAGCACGACGCTCGAGGTTCCGAATGCCGCGAGGACGTTACCCTTCGAATCGAAGATCGGCGCGGCGATGCAACGTACTCCGACCGAATTTTCTTCATCGTCGACCGCAAATCCGTAACGACGGACCCGCTCCGCTTCGCGCAGGAATTTTTGCGGATTCGCGATCGACTTTCTCGTCTTCTTTTCCATTCCGCGCATTTCGAGGATTTTCAGAATTTCTTCTTCGGGAAGATACGCAACCAGAACCTTGCCGATCGCGGTCGTATGAATCGGCAACCGATGCCCCACCCAGATGTCCATGCGGATAAAACTCTCTTCATTTTCAAGCTTTTCGATATAAACCGCCCGGCCGTTGTCCAAAACGGCAAGATGAACTTCCGGCAGCTTGCTCTTCTTCAGGAAATCGGCGAGTGCCGGACCGGCGGCTTCGCGGACGTCGAGGTGCGTCATCGCGCCTTCCGTCAGGCTCAGCAGCTTCAGACCGAGCCTGTAACGTGCGTTCGAATCGCGTCGAAGATAGTCGCGCTGTTCCAGCACACGCAGGATGTAACTCGCAGAACTTTTTGGGATCTGCAGCTTCCGGCTGAGATCCGAATTCGTCATTCCGTTCGCGTTCTCGGCAACGAGCTCCATCATCGAAAGCGCCCGGTCGACGGAATTTGAAAGTTTGTCATCTGGCATGAACCCAGTTTAGTCCCAACAGATTGATTCCGCAATTGTGTTCGTGATTCTGAAATATTGTTCACGATATTGAACACTGAACAATTTTTCGTTGCATCGCGCCAAATAGCGGGTAAATTGCTTGTATCCAGTATGGCGAACGCCTGTTCAGTATAGTGAACACTTTTGGAGATTACTATGTCATTGCAAGCAAAACTTGAAAAGAAGGATCTGTCGCGGATCAATCAAGCGCCGGCGACGTACGACGCAACGAAAGAGATATCCGCTGAGTTTGCGAAACTTCTGACCGAACTGCACCGCGAGTTCACGCCGCGGCAACAGAAGCTCGTCGAGACGCGTCGGTCAGTTCTCGAACGCTCTCTTCGGGGCGATAAACCGGACTATCTGCTCGCGACCGAAGCGGTTACCGGGAATTGGAAGATTGAACTTCCCGCATACATTCTCGATCAGCGAAATCAAATGACCGGTCCGGCCGACGACGCCGAACTGGTCGTGAAGATGCTGAACTCGGGCGCGCCGGGCGTCATGATCGACCTCGAGGACTCGATGGCGAACACGTGGGAGCATCTCGAACTCGGATTCTCGAACTCGCTCGACGCGCTTCACGGAACGCTGACCTACTACGACTTCAAGCGCGATCGCCGCGTTCCGATCATTTCCAGCAAGTCCGTGGCGATGATCCGCGTTCGCGGGCTGCATCTCAACCAAAACGGGGTCTTTGCCGGCGAAATGATGTCGGCGTCGGTCTTCGACGTCGCGCGCATCGCCTACGGCGTCGACCGCAAGCGGCTGAAGCACAATTTGACGTTCTATATTCCGAAGACCGAATCCGCCGACGAAGCGTGCTTCTGGCGCGATCTCTTCCAGGCGGTCGAAAAGCGTCTCGGCTGGGAACGCGGCTACATCAAGTGCTTCGCGCTCGTCGAATCTCATCCGTTCGCGTTCCAGATGGAGGAATTCCTCTACAATCTGCGCGAACACATCCTTGGCCTCAATCTCGGTCGCTGGGACTACATGGCGTCGCTGATCAATTTCAATCTGACCGATGCCGACTGGGTCCTGCCTGACCGCAACACAATTCCGACAGACGTCCCGTTCTTCCAGAACCTCCGCGAATTGCTCGTGGAGATCTGTCACAAACGCGGCGCGCTTGCCATCGGCGGCATGACCGCGTTGTACCCCAGCCGCGTCGATCCGGAACTCAACGACCGCGCGCTCAAGGTGCTCGAGGCAGACAAACACAACGAGGCCGCTGTCGGAATGGACGGCGCCTGGACCGGTCATCCGGATCAGAACCAGATCGCCGTCGATCAGTTTCCGGTCCCGAACCAGATCGGTTTCCGCAAACCGGATGTCGACCGATATCCGAATCTTCGCCCGATCCCCAAAGGGGTCGGGAAACGATCGCTCTCAGGAACACGCGCGGCGGTCCGGACCGTGATCCGCTATCGCAACGGCGTCCTCAACGGCAAAGGCGCCTCGCTGCTCGACGGCTATATGGAAGACCTTGCGACCGACCGCATTTACAGGCTGATGATCGCCCAGCGAATGGAACACGCGGACGACGTCGTGATCAACGATGACGATGGAACGCCGGTGCGGCATTCGACGGAACTGATCACGCGCCTTTTTGATGAAGAGCTCGAACGCCTGCTCGAGGAATCGCCTTCGGATCAGCAGGAGACGCTTCGCGAGGCGCGGCGTTTGAGTGAGGAAATGATCATTTTGGGACAATTCGATCCGGTTTAGCACCGGAAAAGCAGGAGAAGTGAAGATGAACAAACAGCAGCAGATCGAAGAACTAAGACGTGATTGGAACGAAAACCCGCGATGGGAAGGAATCGAGCGGCCGTACACGCCGGAAGACGTCGTCAAACTCCGCGGCTCGGTCAAGATCGAGTACACGCTCGCAAAGCTCGGCGCCGAGCGTTTGTGGGAACTGATGAAGACCCGCGACTACGTGAATTCGCTCGGCGCGCTCACCGGCGGGCAGGCGATCCAGCAGGTCCAGGCCGGACTTCCGGCGATCTATTGCAGCGGCTGGCAGGTCGCCGCGGACGCCAACGTTTCGGGTCAGATGTATCCCGACCAGAGTCTTTATCCTTCGCACAGCGTCCCCGAACTCGTGCGGCGCATCAACAATTCGCTGCAGCGCTCGGATCAGATCTACAGCACCGAAGGCAAGAACGGGATCTACTGGTACGCGCCGATCCTAGCCGATGCCGAAGCCGGTTTCGGCGGCAACCTGAACGCGTTCGAGCTGATGAAACAGATGATCGACGCGGGCGCGGCGGGCGTCCATTTCGAAGATCAACTATCCTCGGCGAAAAAATGCGGCCACCTCGGCGGAAAGGTCCTCGTGCCGACTCAGGAAGCGATCCAGAAACTCGTCGCGGCGCGGCTCGCGGCGGACGTCTGCGGCGTTCCGACGATCGTCCTCGCGCGGACGGACGCGAACGCGGCGAACCTTTTGACGTCGGACATCGACGATCGCGACAAGCCGTTTTGTCTCGGCGAACGCACCGTCGAAGGTTTTCACCGCGTCCGCAACGGCATCAACCAGGCCATCTCGCGCGGACTTGCATATGCTCCGTACGCGGACCTCGTCTGGTGCGAGACAGCGCATCCCGATCTCGATGAGGCACGCAAATTCGCCGAAGCGATCCATGCCATCTATCCGGGCAAACTGCTCGCGTACAATTGTTCGCCGTCGTTCAACTGGAAAAAGCAGCTCAATGACGAGACGATCGCGAAATTCCAGCGCGAGCTCGGCGCGATGGGCTATAAGTTCCAGTTCATCACGCTCGCCGGCTTCCATGCGCTGAACATGACGATGTTCGAGCTCGCGCGGGATTACCGCGAACTCGGAATGACGGCTTACGCCGATCTTCAGGAACGCGAATTCGAACTCGAATCGGACGGCTACCGAGCGACGAAACACCAGTCGTTCGTCGGGACCGGCTATTTCGACGCGGTGACGCAGGTAATCTCGGGCGGCAATTCGTCGATGACGGCCCTCAAGGGCTCGACTGAGGAAGAGCAGTTCGTCGACGCGAGGCTGGCGGTGAAGGCGTAGCGGGGCGTAATTCCAAATTCCAGATTTCAGGGTTCGAGGATTTCGGATCATTGATCCATAAATTCCTTTGCGAACTCCGCGGTCTTCGCGTGGGAAGCCATCCTTATCACGCAAAGATCGCGGAGTTCGCAAAGAGCCTTGGAGATCAGCACCTCAAGTCGTTAACAGATTCTTGAATCCTGAATATCTGATTTCGCCTCGGCGATCGTTTGATTGAAAAGCGTCTTTGAACTAACTTAGAAGGCGCACCGCATCAATCGATCCGCTATGAAAAACGCAGCCTTGATCATCGGTTTGATCGTCACGTCGACGATCATGACGAACGCCCAAGTATCGCAGAATCAGAACTTTCCGAGTATCGTCCCGAAACCTCGTTCGGTCAGCATCGGAAAGGGCGACTTTGAGTTCAATTACAGAACGAAGATCGTCACGCTCGACCGCGAGGCGCAGGACATGGCGTCGGCGCTCAACGACTATCTTCTCCGCAACCATGGATTCAAACTCGAGTTCGTCGGAATGCCCAAAAAGGCACCGAAGAACTCGATCGTCTTTGAGCGAATAACAACCGCCGGCGATGACACTTCGCCGGAAACCTACGAGCTCAACATCACCAAAAGCGAGGTTCGGATCCGCGCGCGCAGCAACGCGGGAATGTTCTACGCCCTGCAGACGCTCTTTCAGATGCTTCCGGTGAAGATCCTTAACGGACGCGCAACGCTCCCCGTCTCGACGATCCGTGATCAACCGCGGTTCAAATACCGCGGGATGCACCTCGACGTCAGTCGTCACTTTTTTCCGGTCTCGTTCGTCAAGAAGTACATCGATCTGTTGGCGCAATACAAATTCAACCAGTTTCACTGGCACCTGACCGACGATCAGGGCTGGCGCATCGAGATCAAGAAGTACCCGAAACTGACCGAGATCGGGTCAAAACGGCCCGAATCGCTGGTCGGACGCTACACGCCGATCTTCAAGGGCGACGGCGTTCCCGTCGAGGGGTTTTACACGCAGGACGAGATCCGCGACGTCGTCGCGTACGCGAAGGCGCGGATGATCAACGTCATCCCGGAGATCGAGCTTCCCGGCCACAGTTCGGCGGCGCTCGCGGCCTATCCCGAGTTCGGCTGCAAGCAGGACTTTCCGTACAAGGTGCAGATGACCTGGGGCATATTCAAGGAGGTTTATTGCCCGACCGGAGCGACGTTCAAGTTCCTCGAAGACGTGCTCGACGAAACCATCGCGTTGTTTCCGGATTCGCCGTACATCCATATCGGCGGCGACGAAGTGCTCAAGGATCACTGGAAGGAATCGCCGTACGTGCAGGAGCTGATGAGGCGCGAGAACCTTAAGGACGAGCATGAGGTGCAGTCGTATTTCGTCCGCCGGATGGAAAAGCACATCAATTCGAAAGGCAAGAAGATCATCGGTTGGGACGAGATCCTCGAAGGCGGGCTCGCGCCGAACGCGGTCGTCATGAGCTGGCGCGGAGAGAAAGGCGGGATCGAGGCGGCGAAGGCGAAGCATGAAGTGATCATGACGCCGACGACCTATCTCTATTTCGACTACGGACCGGGCGATCCGAAGTACGAACTGCTGAACATCGGCGGTTACCTGCCGCTTAAGACCGTCTATTCCTATAATCCCGTTCCCAAGGAACTGACAGAAGAAGAAGGCAAGTATATTCTCGGCGCGCAGGCGAACGTCTGGACCGAGTACATAAAGACGACGGACAAGGTCGAATACATGGCGTATCCGCGTGTTTTGGCTCTGTCTGAGGTCGTCTGGTCGTCGCTTGAGGCGAAAAACTGGGACGATTTTCGCGTCCGCCTGGCAGGTCAATTCGCGCGTCTCGACAGGCAGAACGTAAATTACCGAATCCCGGAACCTGACGGGCTCGCCAACGTTCTGCTTGCCGAAACCGACAAAGCGCGGATCGAGCTCAAGCCGCCGATGCCCGGCGGACGCATCTTCTATACGCTCGACGGCAGCGATCCGTCCTTGAAATCGACCGAATATACAGGACCGTTCGAAGTCGCGCTCGCGAACAACGAGCGAAAGGAACTCAAGACGATCGTCGTTAACGCCGCAGGCCGCGCGAGCGTCATTTACGCCGCTACTCTTTTGCGGCGAGGCTACTCGGACGCGGTTGAGCCGCCGGCAGAAAGGCGCGACGGCGTAAGTTGGGCGTTTTACAAAAAGACGTTCAGCTCCGTCGCCGGTATCGATTCCGCAACGCCCGACGAGAAGGGCGAATCAAAATCGATATCGCTTCAGCAATTCGCAAAGAAGATCGATCTCAAAGAGCCGTTTGCGGCCGTGTTCGACGGATTGATCAATATTCCAGATGACGGGATCTACGAGTTCCAGGTCGATTCGGATGACGGCGCAGTGCTTTTTATCGACGGCGAAGCGGTCGTCGACAACGACGGGCTTCACTCGTCGCAAACCGTCTCCGGCGTGATCCCGCTTCGGAAGGGGCTCCACAAATTCAAACTGAAGTATTTTCAGGGCGGCGGCGACTTCGCGCTCGGCGTTAGGTACGGCCTGAGAGGAACCGCTCCGCGACGGATCGCGGGCAACGAACTGATTCACTAGCCGATGCTGAAACTTGCGACGATCGCGTTCATGACCGCGACGCTGGCGATCGCCGCGTCGGGCCAGACATCACAGTCAAAACCGAATCTGCCGATCCCGAGCCGATCGCAGCTCGCATGGCAGAGACTCGAATACTACGCCTTCGTTCATTTCGGGATGAACACGTTCACGAATCACGAATGGGGCGAAGGACGTGCGCCGGCGACCGATTTCAAACCCACCGCGTTCGACGCCGAACAGTGGGCGCGGATCGTTCGGGATGCCGGGATGAAGGGCATCATCATAACCGCGAAGCATCATGACGGATTCTGTCTTTGGCCATCGGAAACGACTGAATATTCGGTCAAGAATTCGAACTGGCGCGGCGGCAAGGGCGACGTCCTCAAGGACCTTTCGGCCGCCTGCCGGAAGTACGGTCTGAAGTTCGGCATTTACATCTCGCCGTGGGACCGGAATCACCCGCTTTACGGAACTCCGAAATACAACGCGGTTTACAAACAGCAGTGGCACGAACTCCTGTCGAATTACGGCGAGGTTTTCGAAGCCTGGCTCGACGGCGCGAACGACAATTCAAAGCGGATGGTTTACGATTTCAACGGATTTTTCGGAACGATCCGCTCGATTCAGCCGAACGCCGTGATCTTCAGCGACGCCGGGCCGGACATTCGTTGGGTCGGTAACGAACGTGGAATTGCCGGGGAAACGAACTGGTCGACGCGCGACAACGAAGGAACGTTTCCCGGCTTTGCCGACGAGGCCGCACTCAACGTCGGCGACGAGAACGGCGCGTCGTGGATCCCGGCCGAATGCGACGTCTCGATCCGCCCGGGCTGGTTCTATCATCAGGAAGAAGACGCGAAACTCAAATCCGTCGAACAGTTGATGGAGATCTGGTACGGATCGGTCGGACGCAATTGTAATTTGCTGCTCAACATCGGCGTCGATCGCCGCGGGCTCGTCAACGAAGCGGACGCCGCCCGGTTAATGGAATTCAAAAAGGCGCGCGAAGCGGCGTTCGCCGCAAATCTCGTCGGACGCGTTGACGCGTCGAGCACGCGCGGTCCGCGATTTCCGGCGTCAGCGGTCAATGACGAGAAGTTCGGCACTTTCTGGATGCCGCGCGAAGGCGCGAAAACGCCTGAACTGACAATCGTCCTCGGGCGCGAGTCCGCGGTTGACGCGGTCGTTCTTCAGGAGAACATCGCGCTCGGACAGCGCGTCAGAAGGTTCTCGATCGCCGTTTGGGACGGCCGCGGCTGGGTCAACGTCAGCCGCAACACGACAATCGGTTACAAGCGAATCGTCAGATTCAAGAGGACCGTAACAACCAAGGTAAGAATCTCTATCGACGACGCGAAGGCGACGCCGGCGATCTCGACGATCGAGGTCTACGATACAAGAAAACAATGAGCAAAATTTCAAGACGCGACTTACTTAAGACCGGTGCGCTCGCAGGACTGACGGCGACCATTGCGACCACGATCGAAGCGGCCGACACGAAGAAGCCGGCCGCAAAATCAATGATCGGGGTTCCGTTCGAGAAGCGCGAAAAGGTTCGTTTCGGGATCATCGGCAGCGGCGAACGCGGGAAATCCATGATCCACGATTTTCTCGGAATCGAGAATCTCGAGATCAAGGCGATCTGCGACAACGTCAAAGCGAACGCCGAAGAAGGCCGCGCGATGATCGAAAAGGCGGGGCGTTCCGTGCCCGAGCTCTACACCGACGGCGATTACGCTTTCAGAAAAATGGTGACACGCGACGACCTCGATTTCGTCTACATCGCGACGCCTTGGGAATGGCACGCGCCGATGGCGATCGCCGCGATGGAAGCCGCGAAACATGTCGGCGTTGAGGTTCCGATGGCGACGACGATGGCCGACATCTGGAAGGTCGTCGAGACCTCCGAGAGAACGCGCCGTCATTGTCTAATGCTTGAGAACTGCTGCTTCAACTACAACGAACTTCTCGTGCTCAACATGGTCCGCGACGGTGTATTCGGAGAACTCACTCATGCCGAGGCGGCTTATCTTCACGACTTGCGTTGGATCGTCAACGAAGGCCGCAGCGAGGGACTCTGGCGCCGCGCCTGGCATACGCGCGTCGACGGAAATCTCTATCCGACGCACGGGCTCGGACCGGTCGCGAACTATCTCGACATCAACCGCGGAGACAAGTTCGACTATCTCGTCTCGGTCTCGTCACCGTCGAAATCGCTCAACGCATACCGCGTCGCGAACGTACCGAAAGACTCGCCGAAATGGAAGGAAAAGTACGTTTGCGGCGACATGAACACGTCGATAATCAAGACGTCACGAGGCGTTTCGATCATGCTCCAGCACGACGTTTCGACCCCGCGGCCGTATTCGCGACTGAACCACATTCAGGGAACGAAGGGAACGTTCTGCGATTTCCCGGTCAGGCTCTTCATCGACGGCCAGGAAGGCGGCCACAAATGGACCGACCTGTCGAAGGTCAAGGACAAATACGAACACTGGCTTTGGAAAAACCTTGGGGAAAAGGCGCGCGGCGCCGGTCACGGCGGCATGGATCTCATCATGGCCTGGCGGATCGTGCAGTACTTCAACGAAGGACTCGTTCCGGATCTCGACGTTTACGACGGCGCGAGCTGGACGGCGCCTTTTCCGATGAGCGCCGAGTCAGTGGCCAAAGGGTCGATGCCGATCAAGTTCCCTGACTTCACGCGCGGCCGCTGGAGCGAGAAACGGTCAACATTGGCGTGATCTTCGTCCGCGTACTCGCAATTGTTATTCGACACTGGCGGCACCAACGGTCCCTTGGGTGGGATCCGTTCGTGCAACTTTGTGTTCCTTCGTGGACAGTTTGGATATGAATCGACGTGAGTTTATCGCCGGAGTTTCCGCGACCGCGCTGGCGGCGTGGTCAGGTCAGATATCATTTGCTCAAAATTCCGAATCACGCCTGCACATCGTCGTCTTTTGGGAGGAAGGATTTCCGTCGATCGACGGTTTTTCGTTCTCGCGAGCATCGCTTGAATCGGCATTTAAGGGGCACGATTTGCGCTTTGCGGGTGTCGCCGGGCTCGGAGCGGCGCTTGATCCGAAAACAGACGTCTTCATCAATCCCTACGGATCGGCTTTTCCGCAGTCGGCATGGAAATCGATCCTTAAGTACCTGCTCGTCGGCGGGAATTTGGTCAACCTCGGCGGACGTCCGTTCTCAGTGCCCGTTGGCGATGATCTCAAGCCGCGGACACCGCTGACGAGCTATCACAAGCGGCTCGGGATCACGCAGTATTTCAAAACCTACGGAAAAGATCTCGAGCGGTTCATCGTCAAGACCGACGGAATTTCCATCGCGAACCCGAAGCGCGTTTTCGAAAGCTATCTGAAGCTCTCCACCGTCAACGACTTTCCGGACGAAGCAGGCAGCGACGGCCGGCGCGAGGCTTCGGTGACGCCGCTTGCGTTCGGATTCAAACCCGGATCGACAAACGAATTCCCTTCGACGGCACCGATCGTTCAGATCGATCGCCTGCGCGGCGACTTTGCCGGCGGACGCTGGATATTTGCGAATTTCGAGGGTGCGATCGACGCGGCGACCATCGGCACGCTTGTCCGAACGGCGGCGATCGGCGGCCACCAGATCGTCGCCCGCACCCGCTATGCCCGTCTTGGCTCGGACGAGAATCCGGTTGTTGATTTTGAGCTCGTCGCGCCGAAGAACGACATATCGGTTGTCGCCGCGACGGTGAGAATTACGGATGCATCCGGGCGTCCCGTCGCTTCGTTGGCAATTCCGGAGGGAACAAGATCGACGCAGAAACTCAAATCGTTGATGCCGGGCTACTACGAGGGCGCGGTCAACATCGAGATCAAGTCATCGATCGGAACGTCGGCAAGAGAATCGGCCGGATTCGGATTTTGGGTCACCGATGGAAAACCGATCGGCAACGGAACGCCGATCACGGCCGACCGTCATTTTCTTTACCGCGACGGCGAGCCTTTTCCCGTGACAGGAACGACTTTCATGTCGCCGAGCGTCGCGCGTCGGTTCCTGCTCGAACCGTCCGTCAGCGAATGGAACGCCGAATTCTTGCGGATGAAGAACGCCGGCGTGAACATGATCCGCACCGGGATCTGGACGGGTTGGTCGCTTTATCTCGACGAAAAGGGCAGTGTTCGGGAGGAGGTCTTGCGCGCGTGGGAGGCGTTCGTGCTGACGGCCGCGAAATACGACATTCCGGTAATTTTCACGTTCTACGCGTTCATGCCCGAAATGTACGGCGGCGAGAACGCGTACCTCGATCCGAAATCGATCGCCGGGCAGAAACGATTCCTCTCGGCGTTCGCGTCGCGGGTCAAAGGCGCACGGGCGATCATTTGGGATCTGATCAACGAACCTTCGTTCGCAAACCCGAAAATGCTTTGGAGTTGCCGTCCGAATTACGACAAATTCGAGGCCGCGGCTTGGAAGGAATGGCTGATCAAGCGCTATGCCGAACCGGATCCGTCGAGGCTCGCCGCCGTGCTTCGCGATCGCTGGCAATTGCGCGAGGACGAGGACGCGTTCGCTTTGCCCGCGCTCAAAGACTTTGACAGCATCAACATCCACGTCGATCGCCGCCCGATGCGCGTTGTCGATTTCAGACTCTTCGCGCAGGATATCTTCACCGATTGGGCACGGACGATGCGCGAAACGCTGCGCGCCGCCGGGAACGCAGAACAACTCGTAATGGTCGGACAGGACGAGGCCGGGACAAACGACAGTCCGTCGACGCAATTCCACGGCGACGCGATGGATCTGACCGGCCTCCACAACTGGTGGGCGAACGACGATCTGCTGTGGGATTCGGTCGTCACGAAAAACCCGAACAGAGCGAATCTCGTCCAGGAAACCGGACTGATGTTTTACGAGAAGCAGGACGGCTCGGCGTGGCGGACGGACACCCAAGCGGCCGATCTTCTCGAACGCAAATTGGCGCTTTCGCTGGGCGCGAGCGGTGCCGGATTCATCCAATGGATCTGGAACATCAACCCGTTCATGGACAACGAGAACGAAGCGGCGATCGGATTCTGCCGCGTCGACGGATCGTTCAAGGAAGAGTTCGAGCGTTTCCGCGCGTTCGCCAAGTTCGCGAACCAGAATCGACGACTGTTCAAGGGAAAAATCGACGAGGACATCGTTCTCGTGATCCCGCATTCGCAGATGTTTTCGGCGCGAAACCTGGCAGTGGAAGCGACGAAGCGCGCCGTCCGCGCCCTCCATTACGATCTCAAACACTCCTGTCGCGCGGTGAGCGAGTATCGGCTCGAAACGCTTCTTGCGGAAGAACGTGCGCCGCTGTTCTTGATTATGCCGGCGCCGCGTTCCATTTCCGACGCAGGCTGGGCGAATCTGCTGAAACTCGTCGAAAAGGGTTCGACGCTGATCGTGAGCGGGTATTTCGAAGCTGACGAGCATTTCCGTCGAGCGGAGCGGGTCGGAAAGATGTTCGGATTTTCAGGTTCACGACCGGTAAACCGCCGCGAGGCCGGCGCGGTGTTCAGCGGCGAGAAACTCCAGCGCGTCGAGCGCGCCGACACCTTGGGCGGACCGCGCGAGTATCAACATGGCATGGGCAAGATCGTCTGGCATCCGGTACCCCTCGAGAACGGCGACACGACGGGGCCGATCGCGGAGTTTTACAAGCCGGTCCTCCGACAGGCATTGAATCCGTTCATTCCGTACGAGAGTTGGTCGGATGTGCTGATCCGCGTCACGAAATTCGAGTCGGTGCTGCTTTACACGTGCATCAATGAGACCGGCGACCAACAGACGCTTTCGTTCACTGAACCGGGATACGGCTTCGACGTGACGATCCCAGCCGGCCGGGCGAATATGCTTTTTGTCGACAAGCGAACCGGCAAGGTA
>JAKQII010000165.1 GCA_029557535.1 Acidobacteriota bacterium | reverse complement strand
CTTTATCAGGCATCGCCTTCCGCGAATAACTCCATGCTGACGGCTCACGGCTCACTGATCACGGCTCACGGCTTACTGCTCACTGCTCACCGAGCACCTGTTTTACGGTTTCCTTGCTGAGCCCGATCCCTTTCTTCTTGTTGTAATCGGCGACCGAGATCTGCGGATCACGCCAGGCGTCGAGGTGGCCGACCTGGTGGACGCATTGGATGGTGCAGGTGTCGGCGCACCATTTTTCGGTGTGATATTCGCGATCCATGTCCGCTCGGGTGTATTCGAGAAGCGGCGTACCCGGAGTGCCGCGCTGCTGCGAACACCAATGGACGAGGCCGTCCTCGCAAATGTAAAGATAGCGGGCACCCGCTCGGCACCGCCATTCGTAGGTTTTGCCTTCGACGAGCTCGTCCTGGAACCAGTTCCAACGGGCATAAGAACGCGCGCCCTTTCTCTTGATCTCGTAATAGACTTCCTTGTCACGCTCGGTCAGGCCCTTGAATAGTCCGTCGGAGTCGTGGATCACGCCGACCGTCGACGAAAAGCCGAGTTCGCGCGCGCGGTTAGCGATGATCAGCGCTTCGTCGGGATTGGCGACACCGCCGCCCACAACCGAATTGATGTTGACCTTGAACTTCGCATGTTCGGCGAGGTTCCTGAGCTTGCCGTCGAGCACCTTCAGCGATTTCTTCGAGACCTCGTCCGGCGTGACATTGTCGATCGAGATCTGCAGATAGTCGAGTCCCGATTCGTTCAGCTTCTTGATCTTGTCGGGCTGGAAATAATAGCCGTTCGAGATCAGCCCGGCGATCATTCCGTGATACCGGATCCGCGCGATGATCTCGTAGATCTCAGGATGCATCATCGGTTCGCCGCCCGAGATCGTGATCACCGACGATCCGAACTCGGCGAGTTTGTCGATGCGTTTGAGCATGATGTCGATCGGCACCGGATCGGACGTCTTGTCATACTCGTTGCAATACGTACACGCAAGATTGCAGCGGCGCATCGGCACGATGTGCACGAGCACCGGGTGCTTGGTCGAAATGAATGCGCGGGTCGTGTGACGGACCCCGCGCGTGAAACGACTGAAACTGCTGGCCTTCGGCATACTGTCTGGAATCGCTTGGTTCGGCGAAACGGTAATTATAAGTTTTGGCGGCGAAGATTATCAACTCGACGGGATTTTTCGCATCTTGGCAGCGTTGCGGGAACACAGATTCCGATGACCGGGACAGGTTTTCCCTTGAGGGCTCAAAGTCACAGAGTGAGTGATCGAATCAAAAGGCCGGCCTTTCACAAGAATGTTTCTTCGACATCAACCCTTAACTACTTCGGTACCCTTCGGAATGTCGATCTTGAAAACGCTGCCGTTGATGTTCTCGTTCTTCTTGATCCCCGAGAAACGGATCGTATCGGTGTCGTTGTTGTTCTTCGTCACCTTGATCTGGATCGGCATCCCGTTGCCGTCGACCCAAACGTCGATAAACTTGTACTCCGCCTTCGCTTTCGGAGTCAATCTCAAGCCGACGGTGTCCGTGCCGCCGACGCTCGCGGTTCCGAGCTGGACCGCATCATATTTCGAGTTGATCTCCTGTTTCGAAAGGTTCATCAGCTCAAGCGCGCTGCCGCCCTTTTCCTTGACGCGCTTGTCGCCCGAAGTTCCGGTGTAGGCGCGTTTGATCCCAGGAACATACAATGCGTATTTGCCGTTGACGACCGACAAGACTTCTTCTTTCGGCTTTGTCCATTTGAGCAGCACGGACAGTTTTGTGCCTTTTCCGGGCACAAGGACGAGGTCACCGGAATAGTTGTCGGTCTCCTTAAGCTGAGAGTTGAAGACCTCACGCGAGATGCCGCTCTTGAGCGACTTCAGCGCTTTGTAATGAGCATCCATGCGTTTGAGCACTTCGATGACCTGAGCGTTCGCCGCGGACGGCGCGAAAATGAAGAATGCGACCGCAAACACGATCGCGAACTTGATTGACTTCATAAATTTCTCCGAATCTGCCGAATCGGCCGGCAGATCATTTGATATCGATCTCGTAGATCGTCTCACCCTTGTCGTTTTTTGATTCGCGCCAATCGACAAGCTCGGCTCTGTTGTTGCCGCTGATTTGTCTCGCTTTCTTCAGTAATTCGGCGCGGTCGGGTGAAAAATCCTGCTGTTTGACGATCAGGCGCGTGGTTTGGGTTGCCAGACGGTCCGGCCGGTCGAACCACGCTTTGGGCGTCAGAAAGATGAACGCGACGATCAGCAGGCACAGTACGTCCCACTGCCAGCTGGCACGCTCATATTTCCAGAGAACTATGTCCCGTAAGACCATTTTGGAATTTGGATTTCAGATTTTGGATTTCGACCGCCGCCCCAATCCAAAATCAAAAATCTAAAATCAGTTGACTACCAGTCCGTCGCGCATCCGGATGATCCGCGAACATACCGCGGCCGCTTCGGGATTATGCGTGATCATTATGATCGTCTGTTTGAACTCTTCGTTCAGTTCGCGGAACATCTTAAGCACGATCTCGGAATTCTCGGTGTCGAGATTTCCCGTCGGCTCGTCCGCGAGGATTATCGCCGGCGAGTTGATGACCGCCCGCGCCAGCGCCACCCGCTGTTGTTCTCCGCCCGAGAGCTCGAGTGGCTTATGGTGCATTTTATCCTCAAGTTTGAGCACCCGCAAAACTTCGCGGCGCTTGTCCGGCGGGGTCTTGCTGTGGCCGAGGTGGATCTTCTCGGCGAGTTTGAGATTGCCTTCCGCCGTCAGCGTCGGAAACAGGTTGAATCGCTGAAAAACAAATCCGATCTTGCGGCGCCGGATGTCGGTCCGCTGCGCGTCTGAGACCATCGCCAGATCCTCGCCGTCGATGATGATCGAACCGCTCGTCGGACTGAGAAGTCCGCCGAGCAGGTGCAGCAACGTCGATTTGCCGCAGCCCGACGGTCCCATGATCGCAACGAACTCCCCCTCTTCGATCGCAATATTCACGCCGTGGAGGACGGGATTTTCGACCTTCCCGACCTTGTAATTCTTCTTAAGCTCTTTTGTTTCGAGAATCGTTTTCATCGAATATGCGGCCGTAGCGATCACTGTCGGGCCTTCGTCGCGTTCTGCGGTCCGCCCGTCCTGCCATTGTTCGCGCGCACTTCTTCGAGCTTCTTGTCGAGATCGACTTCCTGCAAACCCCAGGTGTTCTCGAGCTGAAACGCATCTGCAGGATAGGTCTTTCCGATCGAAACCGCATCCGGCGTCTGATAGGTCAGGCGCATCTTGTATTTTTCTTTCGGTCGCGTCACGGCTATCTGCAGCGGCATATTCGTGTAATCGCCGGCGTTGCCGAGCGTGCCTTCCTGACCGTAAACGATGTCCGAGTCGATCTCGCCGCGGGCATCGAAGATCTGTTGTCTGGCAAGCCTGATCCCGCCGACGCGGTCGAACCAGAAGCGGCGTTTGATCTTCATCATTCCGTCCGTAGATCTTTCGTACTCGTCAAGAAGATAATATCCGCGCAGCACCCACTTCAGGGGGGATTTTTTCGGGGAGGTAAAATCGTACTCTTCCTGGAAGATCGTACTCGTGACGTACGAGTAATTTGCCGTTTCGATCGGCCGGACGAGCATCGCATCGGTAAAATGCTGCGGACGCAGATTCGCAAATGCGTTGACGTTCTGCTTGATCACCGATCCATTGTCCAACTCCGATTTGTTCACCTGTTCCTGCAGTAATGAGTAGTCTGCAGAATTGGTTCCGATCACGAACTTCTTGTACCGGCCGCTGCCGCCGTCCTGCAGGATCGCCACCCTGAACGTAGTTCCGTTCGAGGTCATTTGCGCGACGTCCGACTTGATAACCGGGATCTGGACTTTCAACAGAATATTCGCAGGGCGCTGCACGACAACCTCGCCGTCGGCGGTTTTGTACTTTTCCGCAACTCCGATTTCGGCGAAGGAATTGTCCTCGAATTTGAGGTCCATTTTGGCCCGCATCGAGTTGATCCGTGCAAGATTGTTGACCTTCGCGAGAAGTTCGGTGGATTCGGCATTTTCGGTCTTGAGCAGTTTTGCGCGTTCGACCTTGTCCTTCGGTGAAATACAGCTGCCGACAAAAATGGATAAAGCCAGAATTAAAACAAAAAGGGGGCCCTGTTTCGGCATTCCGTATTGATGTCCGACTGCTCGGCTATGTTGTCTGGAATCTCTCACAAAAAAAGCACGCCGCGAATACAAAGCAAAAATCATATCACGGCGGATTTCAATTCGTCTAACCACAGAAAAAGACGCGGCACGAAAGGCGTTTTGCCTTTCTATGCCGCGATCTTCGGACAGTATTCCGGCGCGGTCGGCGCCTTCGGTTAGGGAGTGAAATATCCCGTTCCGCGCGTCAGGTAATCCTGCATCGTGTAAGCGAACATGATCGCCATCCAGAAGAACCCGGCGACGGCCGAGATCCAGACAAGTCTGGTCTGCCAGCGGACATGCATGAAGAATAGGACGACGAACGTCATCTTCGTGAACGCGATCGCAAGCGCGACGAGCGTGTTCGCACCCGGGAAGAGCTTCGAATCAAGGTCGGTCAACGCAACCAGATAGGTCACGATCGTTCCAACAACGAGAATACCGAAGACGCCAAGATATCCCGGAATTCCAATATGTTCGTTATCAGTGTGTGTTTCCGTCATTAATGTCCGCCTCCCGCAAGAAAGTGCCGCCCGAGCAGGTAGAGCAACGGGAAAAGAAAGATCCAGACGATATCGACAAAGTGCCAGTAGAGCCCGGAAATCTCGACCGGCGAGTAATACTCCGCCGAATAGGTCCCGCGCCACGCCATCACCAGCAGCCACGTCATGATGCCGAGTCCGACGACCATGTGGAGTCCGTGAAGACCGGTCATCACAAAGTAGATGTAAAAGAAGATCCGGACCTTTTGAGTGAACTTGTCGTTATCGTACTCGCCGTTCGTGTAGTAACCGCTTTGTTCATACGGAGTCAGGTATCCGCCTTTCTTCGCCTCGTGAACGATCTTGACGCCGTTCTCGTCGTGCCACTGGAACTCGCCGCGGGGATTAGCATGGACCTCCGCCGGTTTTGTTTCCGAGCCAGCTTCGGTCTTTGTCTCCGACGCTTCGGCCTTCGTTTCAAACGGAAGAACAATCTGTGACTTCTCCGACTTTTCGGCCTCACCGCCTTCATGTCCCTTTTTGATCTTCTGGTTCAGTCCGTTGAACGGTACCAGACCGTGATGATACTTGTCCGAATACTCGAAGTATTTGACGACGAGGAAGGTCGTACCGAAGATCATCGTCAGGATGATCAGGATCACCTGCGCGTTCCGTTTTCCCTTCTGCGCGTAGTAGACGGTCAGTGCCATCGTCAGCGAGCTGACGATCAGTACCAACGTATTCAAACCGCCGAGAAACGCGTCAAGGTGATTACTCCCCGCCGCGAACGCCATCGGATACCGCGAACGGAACACCAGATAAGCCGTGAACAATCCGCCGAAGAACATGATTTCCTGGACAAGAAACGCCCACATTCCGACGGTGACGGAATCCTGCTGCTGTCCCATGTCTTCAAACTGATGCTGAAGACCTGGCGGATGATAGTCGTGTTCGTGTGACATAAGTTATTTGCAATTTGCGCTTTGCGATTTTCGATCTGAGCCTCTCTCTGTCTGCGATTTCGTTCACTGTTTGCGTACTCGGATTCACCGGACCAATCGCAAATCGCAAATCGAAAATCGCAAATCCATTAGGCTTCAACCAATTCCTTGCCGCGGACCGCCTCATGATCGAGACCGTTGTCTTCACCGAACTCGTACGCTTCCCACGTGACGACCGGCATTTTCTCGAAGTTCTCGGTCGGCGGCGGAGAAGCCGTTCGCCATTCGAGACCCGGAAGGTGCCACGGATTGGCTTCGGCCTTTTGTCCGAAAACGAGCGACAGGATCAGGTAAACCACCGGCATGAACATACCCGTGCCGAGTACCGCGGCGCCTGCGCTCGAAAAGATGTTGAGCACCTGCAATTCTTCGGCGTACGACGCATAGCGCCGCGGCATTCCCAAATACCCGAGAACGAACTGCGGGAAGAACGTCAGGTTGAATCCGACGAAGACGAGCATCGCCGAGATCTTCGCCCAGAATTCCGAGTACATCCGGCCCGTCATCTTCGGCCACCAGTAATGGATTCCGCCAAGATACCCGAGCACCGTTCCGCCGACCATGACGTAATGGAAATGCGCGACGATAAAGTAAGTGTCGGTCAGATGGACGTTGAGTCCCATCGATCCGAGGAACAAACCGGTCAGACCCCCGATCAGGAAGAGTCCCATGAATCCGAGTGCGTAGAGCATCGGTGCGTCGTACGAGACCGAGCCCTTGTAGAGCGTCGCCGTCCAGTTGAACATTTTGATCGCCGACGGAACCGCGACGACCATCGTCAGGAACGAGAACACGAGTCCGGCGTATAGCGACTGGCCGCTGACGAACATGTGGTGGCCCCAGACGAGGAAACCGAACACCGCGATCGCGAGTGACGAGAACGCGATGAACTCGTACCCGAAGATCTTTTTGCGCGAGAAGTTCGAGATGAGCTCCGAGATCACGCCCATCGCCGGCAGGATCATGATGTAAACCGCCGGGTGCGAATAGAACCAGAACAGATGCTGATAGAGGATCGGGTCCCCTCCGATCGCCGGATCGAAGATTCCGACGTGTCCGACGCGCTCGATCGCGAGCAGGAGGATCGTGATCGCCACGACCGGCGTTCCGAGGATCATGACGAGCGCTGTCGCGTAGTTCGCCCAAACGAACAGCGGCAGGCGGAACCAGGTCATTCCCGGAGCGCGCATCGTGTGGACCGTCACGATGAAGTTCAGGCCCGTCAGGATCGACGAGAAACCGTTGATGAACACTCCGAGCCCGACGGCCATCACGTACGTGTTCGAGAACGTCGTCGAATACGGCGTGTAGAACGTCCAGCCCGTGTCAACACCGCCCTGCATCAGCGCCCACAGCGTCAGGATGCCGCCGACCCAGTAAATGTAGAGGCTGAGCAGGTTGATGCGTGGTAGGGCCAGATCCTTGGCGCCGATCATCAGTGGCAGGAAGAAATTCCCGAGAATCGCCGGAATGACGGGGATCAGGAAGAAGAACACCATGATGATCCCGTGCTGCGTGAACACGCGATTGTATTGTCCCGACTCCAAAAGGTCGCTTTGCGGCGTCAGCAACTCGAGTCGGATCGTCGCGGCATAGAGTCCGCCGATCAGGAAGAACGCGGATACCGTGATCAAATACATGATCGCGATGCGCTTGTGATCTTTGGTCAGCAGCCACGACTTCAGACTGAACCCGTTGGTCAGATAATTGACCTTTGGTTCCTCCGAAATGTTCATAACGTCGACGTTTTGCATAATTCTATCTCACCTACTTGTTGCTGTTTGCCGCAGCTGATTTCGTTGCCGTGTTTGCGTTCGCCGACGGCGTACTCGGCGCGGGGGTTGACGTTGTGCCTGTTGGTGCCGAGTTCGGCGTCAGCGACTTGATGTATGCGACTAGCGCAAGAAGCTGTTCTTCCGTCACCTGCCCCTTGAACGAGGGCATTATCGGCTGGAATCCTTCGACGACCTGACCCGACGGGTTCAGGATCGAATTCCGGATGTACTCCTCATCAACCTTGGCCGAACCGCCGCCGACGAACTTGACCTCGGTCCCGAAAATTCCTTCGAGCTTCGCTCCGCGCTGATTCTGTCCGCCCGCATGGCACGAAGCGCAGCCCAGCTTGTTCATGAACAGGTCTTTGCCGATCTCGGTCGGGGTCTGTCCGGTGCCGCCGCCCGCGAGCCAGTTTTCAAAGTCTTTCGGCTCCATCACGTACACCCATCCGCCCATTCCTGAGTGGTTGAGTCCGCAGTACTCGGCGCAATAGAGATGGTACTTTCCGACCTCGGTCGCGTTGAACCAAAGCGTCGTGTAGCGGCCGGGGACGACGTCGGCCTTCGTGCGGAACGCCGGGATGAAAACGTCGTGGAGCACGTCCTCCGTGGTCATCGTCAGTTTGACGTTGACCCCCTTCGGAACGTGCAGCTCGTTGATCTCGCGCTGCCCGGTCCCGTGCTGGAACTTCCACATCCACTGCTTGCCGACGACGAAGATTTCCATCGAGTTTTCCGGGGGACGATACTGATTGAAATAAACGATCGCACCGCCAAGGAAGATCGTCATTGAAAGGACGAACGGAATGATCGACCAAGCGATCTCGAGCGTCGTCGAACCGTGAATCTCTTCGGGCGTCGCAAACTTCTCCTTTTCACGGTACTTGATCGCGAAAAAGAAGATCGCGGCGACGATCGGGATCGCGAACGCGATGCTGATCAGGATCAGGTAGAAATACAGATAATCAATCTGCCAAGCGAAGCTTGATGCCTGATCCGGAAAAAGTGGAACCCACGAATTGCTTTGCATATTTACTTATTGGTCTGTTGTCCGAGCGTCGTCGACCGCTTCGCCGTCCAACTCCTTCTTCGATTTGTTGCGCTTCCAAAACACAAAGATCATCGCGCCGAGCCCGACCAGCGTCACGACGCCGGCCATCCGCATCACTCTCAGAACCGCGAGGCCGTACTTCCCGGTTGCCGGATCGTAGTGAAAACAATACAGCAACAGCTGCTCGGCCGGATTTCCGATCTTGTTCTCGGCCGACTCCATGAGCGCGAATTTGACGTCCTTGGGCGCGTAATCGATCCCGTAAAGATATCGGGACATACGGCCTTCGGGCGTCAGGATCATAATTGCGCTGGCGTGCGCGAACTGCTTCGATTCCTCGTCCCAAACGTAATTGAAGCCGGCGGCTTTTGTGACCCTGTCGATCTCAGGTTGCGTTCCGGTCAGAAAATGCCAGCCGGTCTCGGCTCCGTTCCGCCCGTAACGCTTCAAATAGCTGTCCCGCTTGTTCTTCGCCAGTTCCGGCTTGTCGTTCTCGGTCGCATCGAAACTGATCGCGACGACGTCGAAGTCCTTGCCGGCGTCAAGCGAAAGGCTCTTGAGAGAACCCGTCATGCCGTTGAGCACCTCGTTGCAAAGCATTGGACACTCAAAGTAGACAAGCGCCAGGATCACCGGCCGTCGCTTTCCGAAATATTCGCTGAGCTTGACCTCACGCCCGTCCTCGTTTTTGAAAACGGCGTCGAGCGGCAGTTGCTCGTTGAGCTTTTGTTCAATCCCGACATTCTTTAGCGTAGGCGGCAGGCCGTTGCTCGTGACGTTGTCGTTCGGGTCGTACGTCTTCGGCGAATAAAGCGGCGAGTTGTAGTGCTCGACCCGCTGCGCCGAAGCGTTTGTAAAGATCAAAAGTAAAACTAAAACTGCAAAAAGTTTCAGCTTCAAAACCGCATGAATTGCCGAACTTTTTTTCATATAACCACCTCGGATCTATCTGATCCGGTCAGACCGCATGCGGCCGGCACTGGAACCGGAAATCACAGTCCTGGTTTCTTCCAGCGCCTTTTCCGCCGCCTCGCCGCTGCGGGCTTTCAGATTCTCCGAGAGGATCTCTTTCTTGGCAGCCTCGATAGGAAGCATCACGATCGTCATCTTGCCGTCTTTGGCGATCTTCTGGCCTTCGGCGAGCTCCTTGTCCCAGATCTTCTTGAGTTCTTGGTATTCCGCCTGCGGCTTCTTGAGCTCAAGATTGACCCTGCCGTCGGGACCGTCGATCCCGAAGCCGGGCGCCGCCTGGAGCCGGGGCTCCGACGGAAGACGTTCTTCTTTTGTCTTCGCCACCGGATTGCGCGTCGCAGCGTCGTCCTCGGCTTTCTGATCTTCCATGACGAGCATCAGGATCCACATCAGGCCGAATGTCACAACGATCAGGAGGAACAAGCCGACCGAAAAGTAGACGATCTGGCGCGTGCCGATCTCATTCTCTTCATATGCCTTGTTCAACTCGACTACAGTCTTTTCGTGCTTAGCCATAATTCATTTCGGATGACGGATTTGGGATTGCGGATTAACGCCAACAAAATCCCGAATCCGAAATCCCCATTCCCCAAATGTCAGTGTCCTTTCCCGTGCTCGATCGCGTTATCGAGAAACGGATCCATCACCGGTACCAGTGGTCGTTTCATCAATTGCGTGAAAAACGCCCACAGCCAGAATCCGCCGATCCCGATCAGTGCCGCAAAATCCATCCAGCTGATCTGGAAACCCAGCTTCGAACCGTCGACCAACGGGCTCGGCCCGATGTGGTAAAGCATGTCGATGGCGCGCATCACGAGAATGAAGACCGCCATGATCGCGAGCCAGCGGGCGTTTCGTTTCACGTCGCGCGAAAGAAGGATGATGAACGGAAAGGCGAAGTGGAACAGGATCAAAAGGAATCCGACGACTCCCCAACCGTTCTTCATGCGGTCCAGGTACCACGGCGTCTCTTCCGGGATGTTGCCCGACCAGATGATCAGAAACTGCGAGAGGTTGAAGTACGTCCACACCATGACGAGCGCGAGCATGAGCTTGCCGATATCATGGAAATGACGCCGTCCGAGCACGCTCTTCATCGGTTCCTTGTCCGACAGGTACGCCAAAATGACGACCGCGAAACAGAAGCAGCTCAGCGCCCAGCCTACGATGTACAGGAATCCCCAGATCGTCGAGAACCAATGCGGATCGAGCGACATCGTCCAGTCGATCGCGGCGAACGAAACGGTGAGCGCGAAGATCACTATCCCCGGTCCGGAAAAGGCGGTCGCCGACCCCAGGAACTTGGCGGAATCTTCGTAGTTCGACGTCTGGTCCTGTGCCGCCGACCAACGGTTGAGCATGACCTGCATGACGTTGAAGATCACAAAGTAGACGATCGTCCGTGTGATGAACCCCGCGCCGGTCTGGAACCAGCCGCGCTCGGTGACGATCTTGTCGGTACCGTACAGATGGTGCCATTCGTAAAGCGATCCAAGGAAGACGAGGATCGGGATCACGAGGATCGTGACCAGCGGCAATGTTCGCGAGCCCGCCTCTACGGTCCGGCGAATGACGATCGCCCAAGCACCGCCGGTGACGTATTGGAGCATCGTCACGCCGAGACAGCCGATCGCGATGCCGCCCCAAAAATTGAAGCCGAGCAGCCACGACCGCAACGCCTGTTCCCGGTTTTCGGGCGAGACCGCCATGACAACCAGAAGGACGACCGCGAGAATCCCGGCGCCAAGCGAGATGTTGCGAAAACGGCTGAGATCGGCCGGAGCCTGAAAATTAGAACCGGTCATAATTACTTTGCCCCTCCTTCGGTCGACGCCTTCGGCGATCCAGCCGGTTTGGGCGTTTCGTTGGTCGACTCCTTGGGAGCGAGCGGATTCATTTCTTTCGGATTCTGACTGCGCTGCAGTGCCCGGATGTACATCACGATGGCCCAACGATCCGCAACCGGGATCTGCGAAGCGTACGACGCCATCCGGCCCTGGCCGTTGGTGATGACGTCGAAGAAGTGCCCGACCGGAGCATTGCGGAGCCGGTCGTCGTGATACGTCGGCGGTTTCGGGAATCCGCGGCGGACGACCATTCCGTCACCGCTTCCGAGGGGACCGTGGCAAACACCGCAAAAGACGTCGAATCTCTGCTGTCCGCGATCGAGCATTTCTTTCGTCACCGGGAGCGGAAACTCTTCGATGTCGTTCGGAAAGCTGGTCACCAGCGTGTTTCCGGAAGCGTCCGTCGTCGTCGTCACCGTCGCGTTCGGATCCGCGTTCTCCTTCTTGCCGGTGAAAAGCGCATGGTCGCTGCGCAGATTGCCGCGCGCCACGGTACCGGCCGGAAAGTCACGCGACGAACGGCCGTCGGCGAAGAAGTCGCTCTTCTTGTATGCCTTGTAGCGCGGCTGGTCCTGCATGTCGTAACGGCAGGCCGTCGTGAAGGCAAAGGTCAAAAGTAAAAAGTAGAAAAGAAAACTCTTCATATTTTTACCTTTCCCCTTTTCACTTTTTACTTTCGCAGGGTTAGTCTTCGACATCGAACACCTCCTGCGCGTTCAGCGTTTTCATAAAACCCTTGGTCTCGTCGTAATCGAATTTCTCGTCCTCGCTTTCGATCAGCAGGAAGAACTTCTCACGCATCGCCAGCGAAAATCGTTCGACGTTGAACACCGGATGATACGGCGACGGCAGACCGTTCAGGAAGAGCATTCCGAAGACGGCGGTGAATGCCGCGAACAGGATCGTCATTTCATACGAAGGCGGAATAAAGGCCGGCAGACTGAAATGCGGACGGCCGCCGACATTGATCGGGTATTCGATCACATGCGTGTAGAACTGCAGTCCGAGTCCCGCCAAACAGCCCAGAATACCGCCGCCGAACACGAGATACGGCAGAATGCTGCGTCGGATCCCGAGCGCTTCGTCGATCTCATGAAGCGGAAACGGCGTGAACGCGTCGGTCTTGCGGTACCCCGCGTCGCGCACCTTGCGCGCGGCGTCGACCAACTCTGTCGGCGAGTCGAATTCGGCCATCAATCCGTAAATTTTGTTATCCATAACAATGTCATTGCCGGGGCCATCGGCCACTTACCCGGTCGCTACACGTTGTTTGCATCCGGGATGCGCTGGCGGCTGCACACGGCATGGGTGAGTTGCCTCACGTCCGGCCGCGGGCGGAATCCCCGGCTGCAAACAACCCCTTTATCCCCGCTTGTCAATATCCTCGATCTCGACCTCGTTGACAATCTCCTCAAAGTCCTGGTGATGCCCGTGTACGTTGGCATCCGGCAGCAGCGTCCGGACTTCGAAGATCGAGATGATCGGCACGAAGCGGACGAAGAGATAGATCAGCGAGAAGAAGAATCCGAGGGTTCCGACGAACATCGTGATATCGAAGACCGTCGGCGAGAACATGCCCCACGACGACGGCAGGAAGTCGCGGTGCAGACTCGTAATGATGATCACGAAACGCTCGAGCCACATACCGATCGAGACGATCACCGATATGATGAACAGCCAGACCGGACTTTCGCGGAAACGCTTGAACCAAAGAAGCTGGATCGAGGCGCCGTTGCAGAAGATCAGCATCCAGTACGACCACCAGTACGGGCCGTCCCAGATCCGGTTCTGAATCATGAAGACTTCATACTGCGAGCGGCTGTACCAACCGAAAAACGCCTCCATCCCGTAGCCGTAAACGACGATCAGACCGGTTGCGAGCATGACCTTCCCCATGTAGATCAAGTGCGTGTCGGTGATCAGGTCCTTCATGTTGTAAAGGACTCGGAGCGGGATGCAAAGGATCAGCACCATCGCGAATCCGGCGAAGATCGCGCCGGCGACGAAGTACGGCGGAAAGATCGTCGCATGCCAGCCAGGAACCTGCGAAACCGAGAAGTCGAACGAAACGATCGAGTGAACCGAAAGCACCAGCGGCGTCGAAAGACCGGCGAGCAGCAGGTACGCGATCTCGTACCGGTGCCAGTGACGCGCCGAACCGCGCCAACCCCAGGACAACAACGCGTAAACAAAGCGGAAATACTTGTTTTTCGCACGGTCGCGAAGAGTCGCAAAATCGGGGATAAGACCAACGTACCAGAACAGCGCCGAAACCGTCGCGTAAGTCGAAACCGCGAAGACGTCCCAGATAAGCGGGCTCCGGAAGTTCTGCCACATGCCCATCGTGTTTGGATACGGCAGCATCCAGAACGCGAGCCACGGACGACCGGTATGGAGCAGCGGGAACAGACCGGCGTTGGCAACCGCGAAGAGCGTCATCGCTTCCGCGAAACGGTTAATCGAGGTCCTCCATTTCTGGTTCAGGAGCAGAAGGATCGCGGAAATAAGCGTTCCGGCGTGACCGATACCGATCCA
>JAKQII010000158.1 GCA_029557535.1 Acidobacteriota bacterium | reverse complement strand
GGCAAATTCGACACGGCGGTCTTCCGTCCGTCAACGAATAATTGGTTCGTACAGCGAAGTACCGCAGGCATACTTATCCTGCAGTTCGGCGCGGCCGGCGACCGCCCGGTTCCGGGCGCTTACGTGAGATAGGTAAGTTTGGGAAGTTGGGGAAGTTTGGGAAGTTCGGGAAGTTGAGGAAGTTTGGGAAGTTGGGAAGTCTGGGAAGTTGGGAAACCCGAACACATGTTACGTGCTCGGGTTTCTCGGCGTCTGTGCGACGCGTGTCAATCGTCGCGCGTATTTCGCGACTTTGTCGGGCGAACGGGATCCAATTCGTACTTCCCAAACTTCCCAGACTTCCCAAACTTCCCAAACTTCCCAAACTTTAAATGGGTTCAAGCTGAAGCGCCCGGTTGAAGTAGTGATAAAGATCGTTGAAGTCCCGAAGTGCCCGGTTGAGGATGATCGGCAGCTGCGGGATATCGCTGGTGTTGACGATCAGGTTCAGGTTGCGCAGAAATGCCTCGTGGGCATTCATCGTCGAGCCTTTGTCTTCGAGCGAGATCAGATAGAGCCGACGGCGCTCGGACGAATACATCGCGTTCACCTTCTGCTGGAGGATCGCGGCACCGCCGAATTCGGCGGCGAAATCAGGCGAGAAGATAAGGATCTCGGTCTTGCCTTCCCGCAACCGCTCGTTCGCCTGCGCGGGCGTCTGGGCGACGTAGACCTTGAAACCGGCGTCAACGAGTACCTTTCCGACCTCGTCGCGTTTTTGTCCGAGACAGAGAAGTATCCGTCGGGGTTTCTCGCCTGAATTGTCACTCTGGCCGAGAACCTTGTTTTCGGTCTGCAGGGCGGAGAGCAATGACCTCAGGGCCGTGTTTATCTGGAACTCCGACTCTTTAATGGAAAAATCCTGCGCCCCGTCTGAAACTGCCGGAGCCGGACTGGTCGCCTCAAGCTGCTGGGCGGTCGACCCTTTCTGAATGCGGATCAGATTCTGACAGCGCGGGCAGCGGACGGTGAAATTCTGCGTCGGGATCTTTCCCTCGTCGAGTTGGAGCGAAACTGAGCAATTGTCGCAACGGATGATCATGGCTTTGATTCGGACTTCAAGAATTGCGGGGGCGTTATTCCATCATATCGAGCACTGAATTTGTAGGTGCCGGCGGCGGAACGACTGCCGCCGGGGCGTGCGGATGGGCCGCCGTGTGCTGTTTGATATAATCTTCGGTCGATGCCAGACCCTTGAGCTGAAGCAGCAGGTTGTTTTGGTTCGTCGCGAACGAAAGGCCGTCTTCAAGCGTCACGATATCGTCATCGATCATTTTCCTTAGGACCGTGTCGAAATCCTGCATTCCATCGATTTCGCCGTCGCGCATCGCGTCGAGCAGCGTCTTGCCGTCCGTTTCACCCTTTTCGATGTATTCGCGGGTCCTCGGACTCGATTTCAGGATCTCGACGGCGGCGACGCGGCCCTTGCCGTCGGCCCGGGGGATCAGCCGCTGCGAAATTATGTAACGGAAGGTCTGCGCGAGTCGCGTACGGATGATCTTTTCTTCGTTCTTCGGATAAAGTCCGATGATGCGATCGACTGTCTTCGCGGCATCGATCGTGTGCAAAGTCGAGAGCACGAGGTGACCCGTTTCCGCCGCTTCGAGGGCGATCTCGGCGGTTTCGAGATCCCGCATTTCCCCGACGAGGATGACTTTTGGCGCCTGTCGCAACGCGGCGCGAAGCGCGGATGCGAAGTCGCGCGTATCGGATCCGACCTCGCGTTGGTTGATCGTGCACTTTTTGTGCGGATGGAGAAATTCGATCGGATCCTCGATCGTCACCACGTGATAGCTTTTCGTTTCATTGATGCGGTCGATGACGGCAGCGAGGGTTGAGCTCTTGCCGGAGCCGGTCGGGCCCGTAACGAGCACGATCCCGTTGCGAATTCCGCAGATCTCCTCGAGTTGTGGCGGGATATTGAGCGATTCGAAACTCGGAATCTCGTGCGGGATGACGCGCATGACGATCGAGTAGGATCCGCGCTGCTGGAAGATGTTGACGCGGAAACGGCAACGACCTGGAAGCGCGTAACTGAGATCCGCGGTTCCGAGTTTTGCCAATTGCGCTGCCGCTTCGGAGTTGTCCCGCAGGATCGACATCGCGATCATCTCGGTCTGATACCCGGTCAGTTTCCCGATTCCAAGCGGCGTCGAGGAATAAAGGCTGCCGCTGATCTCGACTTGCGGCTTCTGTCCACACGAGAAGTTCAGATCGCTGACGTTATCTGAGATAAGCAGCATCTGCTCAATAATCGGGGCTACATCAAGCAAACTCATTTCTTGGAATTACTCCCTGACGGATTCGGAAATTGACGGAAAGTCCTGAGCAACGGGCACGGCGTCGATGAGGCCGTTGAAGTCAGTACCTATTTTGAACTATCCGCGACCCGCGATGCAAGCAATTTTTAACAAATCTCAAGATTGTTGAACGGATTGAGCAAGTAATCTGAAATTCTGCGCGATCGTCGAGGCCGGGATCAGGACCGCCGAGATCAGCGCCAGCGAATCGGCACCGGCGGCGATCACCGCCGCGGCATTCGACGATGTGATTCCCCCGATCGCGACCAGTGGAAGCTCGCGGATCTCCGCACGGACCCTCGCGAGCCCTTCGGTCCCGACGACATCATCGGCTTTCTCTTTGGTTGAGGTCGCAAAGATCGGTCCGAACGCGAGGTAGTCGATCGGAAACTGCGACGCCTGTTTCGCCTGCTCGGTCGAATGGGTCGAGAATCCGATGATCGCGGCCGGTCCGAGGATCGCGCGTGCCGCGTCCGGCGGAAGATCGTCCTGGCCGAGATGGACGCCGTCGGCGCCGAGCGCGGCAGCCACGTCGACTCGGTCGTTAATGATCACGCGCGCCCCGTAACGGCGCGCGACGGCAAGCGCCGATCGGGCGTCTTCTAAAAAATCACGCGGCGCCAGGTGCTTTTCACGCAACTGGATGAACGTCGCGCCGGCCAACACAAGCACCTCGACCTGCGCCGTGTGCGTCATTCCGGTGATGCGCCGGTCGGTGATCGGGTAAATGCGCGGAACGATCATTTTTCTAGAGTGATTTGACCATCAAGAAGGCGTCTTCGCCATTGTTGTAATAGGCGCTGATGCGCTGAACGGCGGCGTAGTTCATTCCACGGTAAAGACTTTGCGCGGCGATGTTGCTGATCCTGACCTCGAGCGCGACCGTATTGATTCCGCGATTTCGGAGCGCGTCCTCGACATGCCCCAGGAGGCGTTCCGCAAGTCCGCGCCGACGGTGCTCGGGAGCGATCCCGATCGTCGTCACATGACCGGTTCCGTTTGGTTGGACCATGACGAAGATAAAACCGACGACGGGGTCGTCTGGCGAGGCAACGCGGTAGCTCAGGGTGTTCGGCTCGCCGAGAAGGAACGAAAATGTGTGTTTCGTGTAGTTTTCTCCCTTCTTGAAACACCTGAGATTGAGCTTGAGCAGCGCGTCGAGATGGCCGGCAGTAAGCGGATGGACCTCGTAATCGGTCGGCGGCGCGGGAATCACCGACTCGTCGCTTGCCGGTTCGGAGTTGATGAATATTTTGCGGATGGTCTCGATAACGGCCATAACGCCATTTGGGATTACGGATTGCGGAATTCGGATCTTCGTATCCTAGTAAATAAAACAACAGTCGCCGTAACTGTAAAAACGATACGTTTCGTCAACTGCATGCCGATAAGCGTCCATTATAAGTTTATGACCGGTGAATGTTGAAACAAGCACCAGCAGCGACGACTTCGGGAGATGGAAATTCGTCAACAACGCGTCGACTGCACGAAAACGATAACCGGTCGTGATGGTCAGATCGGCGTGTCCGTTTCCCGCATTAAATTCCGAAGAATGTGAAAGCGCATGCTCGAGCGTGCGTGTGACCGTCGTTCCGACCGCGACGATCCTTCCACCCGCCGACCTGGTCCGGTTGAGGGCCTCGGCCGCTTCCGCTCCGATCTCGAATCGTTCCGGGGAGACCCGGTGTTCCTCGATCTCTTCGACCCGGACCGGCTCGAACGTCCCGTAGCCGACATGAAGCGTGATCTCCGCGACGTTCACGCCGATTGACCTGATCAATTCGAGGATCTCGGGAGTGAAATGAAGTCCGGCGGTCGGCGCCGCGATCGCGCCGCGGTATTTTGCGAATACTGTCTGGTAGCGGTCACGGTCTTCAGATCGGTCATCGCCGCGCTTGATATACGGCGGGAGCGGCGTGCGTCCGACACGGTTGATCGCTTCGAATATATCTGCGGCGTGGAGCGCGATCCGGACGCGTCCTTCGTCCGGACGATCGAGAACTTCCGCCGCGAAGTCTTCGTCGAATTCGATCCATTTTCCTTTCCTCAATCGCTTTGCCGGACGCGCGAGAGCTTCCCACGTCGAGTGTTCGAGCTCGCGGACGAGAAACAGTTCGACATGCGCTCCGGTGTCGGTCGTTCCCAACAATCGCGCAGGAAAGACCTTGGTGTTGTTCAGAACCAGAGTGTCGCCTGGACGCAGGAATCGCGGAAGGTCGAGAAACGAAGAATCGGAAGTGGAACCCGCTCCACGATCGATGACAAGCATCCGGGACGCGGAGCGATCAGATAGCGGATCCTGTGCGATCAGCTCGTGAGGAAGGTAAAAATCAAATTCTTCGAGGCGCACAAAAAACAAAAGGAATTACGAACCGCATAATTCCAATCGAGCCGTTTATGTTGGTGCCGGAGGTCGGACTCGAACCGACATGGGCGTAAAGCCCGCTAGATTTTGAGTCTAGTGCGTATACCGATTTCGCCACTCCGGCGCGAACTAAGAATGATAGACGGTTCATGATCGGAGGTCAAACGATTTGGCGCTCCACGCAGTTCGTCATCGACGCGAAAATACTTGTTGCTCCGTTGCTTGCCGACGTGTTAAATTTTGTTTGGCACTAACGCGTGCCGGCCCGCCATTTTTTCTACTTCGAATTCAGACGAGGACCCCAATGTTCGATTCGTTCGACTCTCTCAAGAACATTCTTCTGATCGATGAAAACCGCTTAACCTCAAGCAACGTAAGTCGCTTGATGGGCACGGCCTATCGCTGTGATGTCGTCGAATCGATTGCCGGCGCTCTGGTCAGACTGCGACAGACGGACTACAGCGTCGTTTTATGCAGCGCCAGTGTGCCCGACGCGATCGACGAAATTCCGGTACTGCGCGCTCATGCTCCTCAATCGGCAGTGGTGCTGATGGGCGACGGCCATACCGCCGACGAAGCAGTTGCGGCATTCCGCGCCGGCGTTTTCGAATTTTTGCTCGGTCCGCTTGAATTTGCGGCCCTCGAGAGCGCCGTCAAACGCGGCATCGAGCACTATGAGACAGCCTGCCTGAAGAATCAGTATCAGATCCACCTTGAGCAACTCGCATCGGAGCGGGCGGCAGAGATCGACAAGGCGCTGAACGAGGTCGAAAATTCCTATCGAATAACCTTGAAAGCGCTCGTTCAGGCGCTCGAGACGCGCGACTTCGAAACGCACGGACATTCCGAGCGTGTCGTGACATTCAGTTTAAGGCTCGGGTATGAGCTCGGCCTCGACAAGCAGGCGCTGCGCGATCTGGAACTCGGAGCGCTGCTCCACGACATCGGAAAGATCGGCGTCCCGGACTCGATCCTCCGAAAACCCGCGAAGCTCAACGATGACGAATGGGCCAAGATGAAACTTCACCCGGTCCACGGCCAGAAGATCCTCCGCAACATCAGTTTTCTCGAAGGCGCCGCCCAGGTCGTCGGGCAGCACCACGAACGCTGGGACGGCGCGGGATATCCGTACGGGATCAGGGGTGAAGAGATCGATATCGGCGCGCGCATCTTCGCGGTCGTCGACGCGTTCGACGCGATGGTCTCCGATCGTGTTTACCGGAAAGGACGCCCCTACGAACTGGCGCTCGAAGAACTCGAACGCTGTTCCGGGACGCAGTTCGATCCGCTTGTCGTCGAAGCGTTCAAATCCATCCCTCGCGAGGATTGGGAACTTCTCCGGGCCCGTTCGCTCAACGATAAGAACGAGGTCCACTCATTTCAGTCGGTCGTCGCCGATCTCGTCTTCACTGCCGACCATCACGAATTTGTACACTGAATATCATGGCGTTGAAACCTAAACTCGAATTCGGAGAAAGGGTCCTCTTTCGTCGCGGACTTGGAAAGGCCGATTATCCGTATCCTTATACCTTTGCGGTTTCAGACAAGGCCGTCTATGTGACTCGCGAAAAGCACTTGCGGTCGGAATCGTGGGTCATGGAGCGGATACCGCTTGAAGACGTGATCGAAGTAACCCTCAAGGCAGAAAGTCGTTGGCGGGTCTTCGCGACGGCCGCCGCGATCCTTCTTTTCGGGATCGTCCTGGTTGTCTTCATGCTGATACCGTTGCTTCAGAACTATCAGGCTGCGGAATTTCGGTTCGCGCCGTTCTTGCTCGTTTTCCTCGGTGCCGCGATGCCTTTTCTCGCCTCCAGGCGGCGTGTTTTGCGAGTGAAATCCAAGAACGGCGACTACAAGTGGAAGCCGAAGATAGTCGTTAACTCGCGATTTGCAAACATTCAATTGAAGTTCATTAACCGCGGTTGGAGCCGTGAGAAAATACTTTCGTTGCAGAACGACTTCGTAGAGGCCTGTGCGCGCGTCGGCGTCAGAACCGCGGTAGACGAGTTCGCGCCGTCAAAGAAACTCGGCGAAAACTTCATTTGAAAGGAGCGCACCGCGCCTTGTCAGCTTCATCCGACGCTCGTCCGCGACGATCAGTCCAAGTGATGAAAGTCGGTCGATGCCCTCCCCATTTCGCACCCGCAGATCTTCGCCGAACCGCCTCTCGTATTCTGCGAAATCGACGCCGCGCATCATTCTGAGACCCAGAAACACAAACTCCGACCGCAGTTCGGCCGGTTCGCGTGCTACGACCGCCGATGCGCCGGACTCGATCGCGTTCACATACAAGTTCGTGTCGCGCTCGTTCGAATAGCGCTCACGACCGTCAAACGAATGCGCCGAAACCCCGAATCCGAACACCGGATCGAGGGTCCAGTACTTCGAGTTGTGGCGCGACTCAAATCCGGATCGCGCGAAGTTGGAGATCTCATACTGGTCGAGTCCTGCCGAAGCCGTCATTTCCAGCATCAATTCGTACATTTCCGCCGCGACATCTTCATCCGGAACGGGCCGCCGTTGTGAACGAAGCTGTTCCGCGAGCGGCGTTCCTTCGTGAATTTCGAGCAAATACAGCGAGAGATGTTCGGGCGCGAGCGCGACCGCTTCTTCAAGATTCGTCTGCCAGTCGTCGATGCTCTGACCTGGAAGTCCGGCGATGAGATCGAACGAGACATTTTCGAATCCCGCCTCACGCAAGTGAATATAGGTCAGTCGGGCGTCCGTCGCATCGTGTCCGCGCGCGAGCAGTTTGAGGTCGCGGTTGTTGAACGTCTGGACGCCGAAGCTGGCGCGGTTCACCCCGATAGACCGATACGCGCGCAACTTCTCGGGCGTGACCGTCGCCGGGTTCATTTCAAGGGTCAATTCCAGATCGTCGGCAAGCGCGAACCGGTCCGAGACCGCGCTCACGATCGACTCAAGTTGCCGTGGCGAAAGCAGCGACGGCGTGCCGCCGCCGAAATAAAGCGTTTCGATTTGGGAAGTGGGATTCGGGAATTCGGAATTCGGATCTGAAATCTCTTTTACGAGCGCGTTGACGTACCGATCAACGGCCCCCCTGCCGCGATAAACATCCGTTGCGAAGTCGCAGTACGAGCACCGCGACTTGCAGAACGGAACGTGGATATATACGCCTGATGTCACCGGTCAAATGATACCAAATCAACTCGGTTCCTTGAGCGGAAACTCATTGGGCTTTTCAGCCGGGTCCGGATCCGGCGATAAGCGGCGAACACCTATGACCGTCCGGTCGTTTATGTCCTCGGTTACGTTCACGATAAACGACGAAGGCGCGAAGACCACGGACCTGTGACCGACGGACATAACGCAATCGGGACCGACGGGAACGTCCACGAAGCGAAAATATCCGAACGGATTGGTCTCCGCAGACGGTAAATTCGGAATGATCAAACGTCCAGTTTCGAGGCGAGAGATGTCGCCCAGGCGTTTTCGAGCTCCAACACCGATTGATCGATCGCCGGTTCGCCGCCGATTTTCAATGTCACGCGCTCGCCGCCGACGGTTCCGATGAGCTCAAACGGGCAATCGCCGACGACGTCCTTGACCCACTCAAGCTTGTCGGGCGCGAACGAGATTACGATCCG